>JAGVCD010000332.1 GCA_020059425.1 Chamaesiphon sp.
CAGACTTAAGTGATTTCGGCGAAGATAGCTAGTATAGTTAGTAGCATATCTGGAGTGGGAGTTGATGAGTGAGAGCGGCAAGTAAGCGGTTACTAATTGCATCAACAGAGGCTTGCAGTGGCAAGTCAGCTGTTTTACTGGGTCTGGCAGACAAGTTGCAAAAGCAGGGCGTAGAAATTGTTTATAGCAAGCCCTTGGGCAACTACCATAGCGATGAGTCGCCCGAGGATGCTGATTTGCAACTTGTTAGAGATTATTTAGCTCTGTCCGAGCATCAAATTTTTGCACCGCTAGTTAATTTAAATGCAATGAATGGCCAACGGCGGCTGCTAGGTGAAGATCAGACAGATTATCAGCAGCTTTTACGTGCTCAACTGCAACATTCGGAACAATTGATGTGTATCGAAGGCGGTAGCAACCTATGGGAAGGTAAAAGCTTTCAATTATCTACAGGTGAGATTGCTACAGCTACTGATTCATCGGTATTGTTAGTGGTTCGTTATCATTCTTGGCAATCGATCGAACAAGTGTTAACAGCCCAAACTGCTCTAGGCGATAGGCTGCTGGGAATTGTGCTGAATGATGTGCCCCTCAGCGAGATGGACTCAGTGCAAAGCGTGATTTTGCCAGCTCTGACAAAGTTGAATATTCAGGTATTAGGAGTCTTGCCCCGCGATCAGATTTTGCATGGGGTCAGTGTTGGGGAGCTAGTTAAAAAGCTCCATGCCGAAATTCTTTGTCGCCCAGACCGTCTAGATTTACTAGTTCAAAGTCTATCGATCGGCGCGATGAATTGCAACTCCGCCTTTGAATATTTTCGGGTAACTGCTCATAAAGCCGTGGTTACTGGGGGCGATCGAGAAGATATTCAGATTGCTGCCCTAGAAACTTCGACCAACTGCCTAATTTTAACCGGGCACCTCAAACCCCGTCCCTGGGTAGTGAGTCGCGCTGAAATCCTGGAAATCCCAATTCTGTCTGTAGATTTGGATACTCTAACTACCGTCGAAATTATTGAGCGGTGTTTTGACCAAGTACGGATCCATGAGCCTGTCAAGGTGGAAACTATTCGTCAGTTGGTGGCTAAGCATTTTAATTTTGAGCTATTTAATCAGTGGTTAGATACACCCTGAGCAACATTAGCGACCAAATCGATTAATTTTTTAATCATCGCGATCGTCAGTAACTTTTAGCCAGTCTTCCATATCTACAGAATTAGTCGTAGAAGGATTTGGAGTAATTGTATTATTACTTTCTTCGATTACTGTGTTCTTAGCCACCCGATTACGAATGTCATTCAGTTTTTGCACAATGCCCTGAGGATCTGTTCCTGATCGCAATGTAAACAGTAAATTGTCAAGATTACATTTTTCGGTAGTGCGAACTGTGGCACAAATGACCGGCAGATTTCTAACTTGGCCAGCGGTGAGATATTTGAGCTTGCCACTGCGATATAAATTCTGAAAGCGTTTGGTAACTTGCTGGCAACGGACAACTGGACTATAGCCAGAGCCAGCAAAGAGCGTAGAATCCCATACCACTAAGGGAACATTGCCTTTTTTGGTTTTGACTACCGTGGCAAGTCGGCCTTCCTGACGAGCACAAATAAAATTGACAGTAGTAGCTGAAGTTGCTGAGCTTGGGGCAGCGGAGCTGGGTGTTACTAGATAGAATGCAGAAATAATATTGGTGAGCAAGATACTAGTCGGCACGAATTGGGTAATTCTCATGGTGACTCCAAGGGTTTCAACGTTTCAACTATAGCTAAAATATCAGTTTTAAGATGCTACGCACCAGCTCAAGAACGCAAAAAAAAGCTGAGTAAGACCCAGCCTTTTCGATAAATTATTAATTAATTTCAAGTCAAAACTACATCAAACCTAAGAAGTGCAAAACACCTTGGCCGGTAACTAGTTCAGTGGCAACAGCGGCTATAAAGCCGATCATCGCCATCCGTCCATTGAGGTTTTCTGCTGATGTAGTGAATCCGAATTGAGCGTCTTTTTGGTTTTGCATAGTCCATACTCCGGTAGATTAAGTTTATTGTAACCTTATATTAAGGCAAATAGCTATTATTTACTAAAGATGCAATGCAAATAACTGCTACTCTTGCACTTCAGTTTAGACCAAGCCTAAAAAGTGCAGAACACCTTGTCCTGTAGCTAATTCTGTTGCCAGAGCGGCTACAAAACCGATCATAGCTGCTCTTCCGTTGAGGTTTTCTGCAGCGGCAGTAAAACCAAATTTAGCGTCGTCTTTCTTTTGCATAGTCCGGTCTCTGTTTTACAAATTGATTGTTAATTTATATTAACTAATGTAACTAACTCTTACAAGCAATGCAAGCTTAGTAGATTTAGACTGAGTAGTAATTACCGCCCTTTTTCTCTGACGGCGATAAAATTTACGGACGTTTGTCTGGTTGCTTTTGCGCTCTTTATTTTATGTCTAACCAATCTACTGCCCTCGATCGCTACTACCGCGAAATCCAAGATGTAATTCTGGTTCGCCAAAATCCGATTACTGGTCTGTTACCAGCCAGCACGGCCATCACCGCCCACGGCGACTATACTGATGCCTGGGTACGGGACAATGTGTACAGCATTCTGGCTGTTTGGGGACTGGCTTTGGCCTATCGGCGGGCGGGGGCACCACCTGGTCGATTGTATGCTCTAGAGAATAGTGTGGTAAAGCTGATGCGGGGCTTGCTGTTCTGCATGATGCGGCAAGCTACCAAAGTTGAGCAATTTAAATACACCCAGTCGCCATCTGATGCCCTCCACGCCAAATACAGCACCACCACTGGGGATGAGGTGGTGGGTGATGATGAATGGGGACATCTGCAACTAGATGCGACTTCTCTATTCGTTTTGATGCTGGCGCAAATGACTAGTTCTGGCTTAGAGATTATCTATTCGATTGATGAGGTGAATTTTGTCCAGAATTTGGTTTATTACATTGGTCGCACCTACCGCACCCCCGATTATGGTCTGTGGGAGCGGGGCAATAAAATTAATCACGGTAATGCCGAGCTAAATGCTAGTTCGATCGGCATGGCTAAGGCGGCGTTAGAAGCCGTTAATGGTTTAGATTTGTTTGGCAGTAAAGGCTCCCAAGCCTCCGTGATTCATGTGTTACCCGATGAGATTGCCCGGGCTAGAATTACCCTGGCGGCGCTACTTCCCCGCGAATCGGCTTCCAAGGAAACCGATGCAGCACTGCTTAGCGTGATTGGATTTCCGGCCTTTGCGATCGAAGATCCCCAGTTGGTAGAACGCACTCGAAATAAAATTTTGACCAAACTAGCTGGTCGCTATGGTTGTAAACGTTTTCTGCGCGATGGTCACCAGACAGCGATCGAAGATCCAAACCGACTACATTACGAACCATTGGAACTCCAAGCCTTTGAAGATATTGAATGCGAATGGCCGCTGTTTTTTACCTACCTACACTTAAATGCTTTATTTCAGCGCGATCCAGCCGAGATTGATAAATACCAAGCCCTCCTCCAAGATGTTGTAGTGGAACATCATGGCTATCAACTTTTGCCGGAATTGTACTATGTTCCCAGCGACAAAATTGCGGCGGAGAAGCAATCGCCCCATAGTCAAACCCGCTTACCTAACGAGAATGTCCCCTTGGTGTGGGCGCAAAGTCTTTACCTGTTAGGACAGATGATCAGCGATGGCTTGCTGGCTCCGGGAGACTTAGATCCCCAAGGACGGCATCTGCAAATTGGGGAGCGTCGCCAACACACCATTCAAATTGCTCTGATTGCTGAAAATCAAGATTTGCAAGCGCAGCTAGCTGAATATGGAATTGCTAGCCAAACTCTGGCTCAGATTGACCCCATTCAGGTGCGATCGGCTACCGAATTAGCGGCTATTTATCAACAGATTGGCGTTAATGCCAAGCTGGGTCTAACTGGTCGGCCAGTGCGGCGGCTACGGAGCCTGATGACAGCGCAGGTTTTTCAGATTAAAAATCAGCAGGTGGTTTTTCTCCCCTCTTTTCTCGATCAGCAGCAGTTTTATCTAACTCTGGATTATCACTTCTTGGTGTCCCAAATGCGGGTGGAAATTGCCTACATTAGCCAACATTGGCATCAGTTAGGACGACCAACCATGACACTGCTGCTCACCAATGCCTTATTACAAGAGGGGCAAGAAGAGTTTCATAACCCCAACTATAGTTCCCCCTTATTGGAGTTATTACATGAACTAAAACAAGGCCACTGTCAAGGAATCAAAGTCCGGCTTGGTCAACTCAGTCAGCTAATGCTCACGGCGGGATCAGAAAGAATTGATCACATTCATGGTTTTGAATTTGAAGCTAATTCGATCGAACAACTCGCCACTGCCCCACATTATTTACGATCGAATACCGATCGAGATATTCCCCTCAGTCCCAATCAAGAATTTCGGATAGAATCGACCACCGATATTCGCTGGCTACTACAAAGCTTGCAACAGTCCGAGAATATCTATCAACAAATTGAGTTATTGCATACCCTAACCACCCTAAAAGGTTTGAATTTCCAGGTGGGTTGGGGTGATCCTCAGCAGCAAATTACCATCACCCAGTTACTCACAGAGGTCTACGATCGGGCTGGTCAAACTCATCCCCATCCCAATTGGGCAGTAGTGCGCTATGCCGCCGGGCTGTTAGGGAAAGTCGATGTCAGTCTGTCTGATGCAGTGACCGAAATTTTGGTACAAGGCAAACAAATTACCGTGGGCATGGCCTATAGCGAAGCTGCTGTCATTAATACCCCGGTTTCTCATCTGGAACTCGCCGAAAAAATTGATAAATTCTGTCGCGAAGATATCCGGGATCGAGTTTTGACCCAAGAAATTTTGATTTATATTGGTTTATTGATCAAAGCTGAACCAAACATCATTAAGGGAATGCTCACCTTGCGCATCGGTTATTTGATCTTGTTACTTACCAGTGAAATTGCAATTGAGCAGCATATAACTCAAGATCAAGCTTACGAACATTTAATGCAGCTGAGCCCTTTTGAAATCAAAAGTCGGTTGCGGCAGGTTTTAAAGGATTATCAAAAAGTTGACAGTTTGGTTTTTCAGCAAGAATCCTTGCATCTGAGCCAAGACCAAAACCAAATTCGTTGGACTTTGGGACAGGCTACCGCTCCACCCGCCACCCCGGCGGGTGGTTGGCTACGTCAACGTCAACGAGATGGAGCTATGAACCGCACTCAGCCCAACTTTTATCCCAATATCTGGCGCTTACTAGAACATTGTCCCGGCATTATTGTGGGGGATAAATTAGAAAAACGTAATCGTCTGGAGAGTGCTCTGATTCTGGCGGAAATGACTCCAGGCGAAAAGAATTTTGCCTTGCAGGTAGAACATCTGCTCAACAAAATTTCGGCTCCTGAATATCGGCACTTAAATATTGAGTCATTGATGTCACTGGCAGCTTTTTCGGAGCAAAATCCCCAATTGCGAGTTGCTGAATATATTGCCTTAGATGTTTTGATTGGCCATGCCGTGCGCTTGGCTTGGTTAGACCCCAATTTACCCAAACCACTGATGGAAACGTTCCGTCTCCAAGACTTAAACCCAGCCGACTATTCTCAACACAAGGTCCAGGCTTGGAAAAATTTCTATGCCAGTTCGCCCACGATCGTTGCCGAGTATGTGGTGAAATCTTTACAGTTCTTGAGCCAGCTAGCTTCAGCTGACCTATCCGGCCCCTTGACGCTCCCATAACCGAATGGTGTTGTCGCTGCTACTACTCGCTAAAATCTGACCATCGGGACTAAAAACAATGTGGTAGACACTATCGCTATGACCAGTCAGGGTTTGGATGGTTTCACCTGTGTTCATTGCCCAGATTTTGATGGTTTTATCATCGCCAGCGCTGGCGAGTAATTTACCATCAGGACTAAAACAAACTGAATTAATGGCGCTCAAGAAACTTCCGAACGTATGCATTACTTGGCCTGTTTTAACACTCCACATCTTGATGGTGCGATCGTCACTGGCACTGGCGATCATTTCGCCGTTGGGGCTGAAGGCGATCGTATTTACGGAACTCTCATGACCAACCAATGTCATACTTTCTTGGCCAGTTTTCAGGTTCCAGAGCTTAACTTGCTGATCATGACTGCCACTGGCTAATGTTTGGCCATCCGGACTAACTGCGAGGCAGTTGACGAGGCTGGTATGTCCCTGCAAGGTGCGAATCCGATTCCCGGTCTTGGTATTCCAAATTTTTATGGTATAGTCCCAGCTACCACTAATGACCATTTGGGTATTGGGAACAAACACGACAGCTGCTACATTACCGGTATGCGCTTCTAAGGTCTGGAGTTCTAAGCAGCTATCTACATCCCACAACTTAACGGTATGGTCACCGTTGGCACTAGCCAACAGCTTACCATCGTGATTAAAAGCCACATCATAAACCCAGAGATGGCCAGTGAGGGTGCGGAACCCTTTACGAGAATCAACGTGCCATAGTTTGATAGTTTGATCGTGGCTGGCACTGGCCAACATTTGACCATCAGGACTAAAACTCACGGAATAAACACTTTCACTATGACTGGTCAGAGTGTCCACTAACTGCCACTTATCATCTTGGGTATTCCTACTATTACTTTTAGTGATTTGAGGTAAAAAGCCCGTTGATACTTGGTCGATCTCGGTGGGTTGATTAGATAGATCAAGGCTCTGCTTTTTTTGCAGATCGGTAAGGAGAGACAGATAGGATTTGACGGCAACTGTATCTAAACCTACTTTTTGGAAGTATTTTTCTAGTTGAATTAACTGCGGATTGTAGGTGGGATAAAGATGTAAATAGTAGATATCGATCGCAAAGGCGGCCAACAATTGATAGACACTAACAATGTTTTTACGGATCGATCTCAATGCCTGGATTTCAGTCTGCTGGCGCTCTTGTAATTGATCTTTGGCTTCTTCCCAGTTCCAGCCAATTAAGCTGAATTTAAATACTTCTCTACTTTCTAAGTGCCAGATGCCAACATGGATATAGAGCTTATGGTCACTGACTGTGCTGTAGAGGACAACTGTCGGCACTGGAGATAAAATGGTGTGCAGCTGCTGTAAATCACTATCAGTGATCGATCGCTTGAAGTAATTTCCCGAAAACTTGACCGGGGCAATGTCATTGTCGTAATAGTGCTGCAAAAAATTACTCATTTCTTCGAGTAATTCAAGTTCTAAATCGTTTTGCAAAGCCATTGGACAGCTGGCACTGATTTTGGGCTGGGCCACCAAGACCAGCAATTGATGATTTTTTTGAGCAGCCTGTAAAAGATTAAAGGTTTCTGATTGATGAAAAATAGCTGCCAAGTTTCTATTGTCAAAGGCATCGCGGACATCAAAAGACTGGCGCTCAATTTTATCAGCCTGCCACTCACTAATACAGCTCAAAAACCGTCGGTTGAGTGATTTAATTTTCTCTGTCGAGTCTAAATCAGATTGTTGATATTGACCGATGATCTGGAAACAGTGCTGTTCCGACTTCAGTTCGATCGGCACCATGGCACAGACATTAGACCCATCAACTTGGCTCTGAGTCAACTTTACTTGCTTTTGGGCAAACTGTTTAGCAGTGCTAATGAGTAATTTGGTCAGGGTGTTAGTAGCAGTAATCGCTGATGACATAGCTGGTTTTGACAGTGGATATGCTGAGGATAAACCGCTTCTAAATTCATGGGGACAAATTAAATCAGGATAGCTAATAAGAAATTACCACTGAACATTTGCCACGCTTTAGAGACTAAATTGCTGCTCAGCTTCATCTTACCAACTTATCAAGAATTAACCATACCAGGTATTGAGAAATTATCTTGACGCTATGGCCAGACCAGCGACATAAATTTTCTGGAGGGTGACCCTACCACATTACGATCGCTCAACTGACGAGAAACAGCTAGAATATATACTTTAGACACTAGCTAAACCGTTATTTCCCCATGTTAGGTAATTTCCAACATAGCCACTTGCGCATCGAAGTAGCAGCAGCTGGCCAAACTATCCGCCAGCAACTACTGACCCCGGCACGATTACGCCAGTGGCTGTTTCCCATGCAATTTTCCTTTGCAAGCGAAGATCTGCTACGCTCTAATGCTGTTTTTCGCAGCACTCTGGGGCTAGTAACTGTTGAACATCGGGTTGATTGGGTAAGTGATCAGGGCATTCGCCTGATTTTAAATACGGGGGTAGATGGCTATCAAGAGTGGTGTTGGGGTGATGGTTGGGTGCAATCTCGGTTAGAAGGCATTTCCCTGCTGCCCTTAAATTTGCTCCAAACAACCAATCTATTCAGACTGCGATTAGCATTGACTGCCTAGCGTAGGCATTGCCTATGAGGAAACGTTAAAAGCGACGACGATTAATCCTAGTACTAACAACGAGCCAACTACCCCCACGATTAGATAATTACGCTTTTGCTCCGCACCTAAAGATTCGGTTGGATACATAGCTGGTTCTTTGGCAAAGTTGTTGAGTTTGCCACTTTCGTCGTTGATGTAAGGCATAATTACTCACTCCCATATTTGTTTCAACCAGTAAATAACGTTTTGCTGTGATTAGTGAAGGAATGTTACAAAAGTTTTAGTTGA
>JAGVCD010000251.1 GCA_020059425.1 Chamaesiphon sp.
AAAATCATCACCGGATTAAGACCAATAAAATCACCCATCAGTTTGGGAGCTAAAAAATTATCTTTAATTTGCTGTAAGACAAAAGAAGTGCCGCCAACCCACAAGGCCAAAGGCAAACTTTTCAGGAGTACCAGCAAGGTGACAATCCCAATCCCCAAGGTGGCTCCTACAAAGGGAATTAATTGGGATATGCCAATGAAAATGGCAAAAGACAGACCAAAAGGCACATTTAAGAAAAAGAAAATAATAGTCAAAGCTAGAGCCATAAAGCCCCCCAGCAAAAACTGACTAATGAAAAAACGCTGAAAATTCATTCGCAGCGATTCGCCCAAGGAATAACCCCAAGGTGGTGGCAACATTTTGATAACTCCATTCCACATCTTGTCGCCATCGACTAGCATGTAAACACTTAAAACGATAATTAAAAAGAAGTCGAGCAAGCCAGAAGCAGTACCGACAGCCAGAGTAACGACTTGACTAGCAAATCCTTCAATTTGCTTTTGCAGATTGGAGTTGATTTGAGTGCGTAATACGTTGAAATCCAGGCGTAGGCCGCGTTTTTGGGCTAGTTGCTCTAGGTCATTAATGTTTTGGTTGCTGCTCTGAATCCATTTGGGTACTTGTTCGGAGAGTCCGGCTACTTGTTCGATCACACTGGGGACGACGGTGACGGCTAGTATTACGACTAGGACTAAAGAAATGATTAATACGACAAATACTGCTTGCGATCGACTAATTCCTGCTCGATCTAGAAACCGTACCGGGTAGTTCAGCAAAAAAGCCACGATGGCGGAGACCACCAAAATCGTAATGAGATGCTCAAAATACCGAAAGACTTGGGAAAATAACCAAATATTAATGGCGGTAGCCGCACTGAGCAGCAGCCATACTAATAATTTATTGGCGTTGATTGATCGCCACATGCAAAATTAAGGGGTGAGATACTGCTTTAAATCTAGCATTCTTAGCTATTGTTAATTTTCCTGGCGATTGTCTGCGTCATGCTCTGGAATTTTTTGATGAAGGAATCATCATAAGTTTGCATGATTACCCTAAAGTTTGGACACAGGAAGCTTTGGTAAGATTTTCATCGACAGTCGCTAGGGTCAGCCCATAATGTACAGCAGTTGCAGCTATGAAACGATCAGCTGGATCTTGATGCGCTAAATTCAACTGACGGCTGAGGATGGCAATTGCATGGGATAGAGGGGCTTCTTTGGTGTTGAGTGCCTGAAGGCTATTTTGAACCCATTGTGTAGGGTTAGGTTCCAAGATAATTTTTCTTTTTTCGCCGAGTAAGAGAGCTTCCCAGATACTGATGGGGCTTAGCCACAATTCTGTTGTTTCTTCAGAAATTACAAATTGGAGGGTTTCTGATAAACGAGGATTACCTGAAAGGTACCAAATCCAGATATGAGTATCTAACAGGAGTTTCATGAGAGCGCATCCCACTCGACAAGGTTAGAGGATGGCTCGACGATATTTTCAATAATTGTGGTGCTATCTCTCATGACCCCAAAAGCGGCTCGGTGGATTTTTTTGATGGGTGAAATGATGGCGATCGGATTACCATTTTGAGTGATAGTGAGGGCTTGACCGGTTGCTTGGGATTGGTTTAATAAGATTTGGATGGTTTCGGGGAGGTCAGAAAGAATGATTTGGGTCATGGTGGTTTCTGGGTTTATGATATAGAAACTTGCATGAATCTATTGTACCTGTGATGGATTTAGTGGCGGTGCAAAACATCTGGATGTAAGGACTTTCTGTCAGATGATTGATCGCCACATGCAAAATTAAGGGGTGAGATATTGCCTTAAATTTAGCATTCTTGGCTAATGTTAATTCTTGCTCCAAGAATTAGCTGGAACAGGACAGCGTATAATTGCGGTCGAAGAAACTGTCCGGTTTAGTGCTGTTGCTCATGTCTATTTCTGCTAACTTGCTATCAAATCCTCAAGGCGCTCTGCATATTCCTTTAGTGACTAGTAGCCAAGTCCAGCTATCCCTAATATTGCCCACTTATCAGGAAGGGCAAAATATTGCCCAAGTTGTCGAGCTGTTGGCCAGCAAATTAAATGGTGTTTTGCCCGGTGCCTACGAATTAATTGTGGTGGATGATGATAGCCCCGATCGCACCTGGGAGATCGCCGCTGCCTTAACTGAGCAATATCCTCAACTGTATGTAATCCGGCGCACGACCGAACGGGGCTTAGCAACAGCGGTAGTGCGCGGTTGGCAGGCAGCGCAAGGGCGAGTTTTGGGGGTGATTGATGCCGATTTGCAACATCCCCCGGAAGTATTGGAGCAACTGTGGCAAGCACTGCACGATCAAAATGCTGACTTAGCAGTGGCTAGTCGCAATGCGGCGGGTGGTGGTGTAAGTGAATGGAGCTTGTTGCGGCGCTGTTTATCGCGGGGTGCACAGGTATTGGGTTTGGTGGTGTTACCAGAGGTAATTGGTCGGATTAGTGACCCGATGAGTGGTTATTTTTTGCTGCGGCGGGAGGCGATCGCTGGCTTTACTCTCAGTCCCTTAGGCTACAAAATTTTGATTGAAGCAGTCGGGCGAGGCAATGTGAGTAAAATTGTCGAGGTGGGCTATGAGTTTCAGGAGCGCCAGAGCGGTGAGAGCAAGGTTACAGCTCGGCAATATGTGGAATATATTCAGCATCTGATTCGGTTACGAATAGCGCGGAGTAGTAGGTTTTTGCGGTTTATTGCAGTGGGCTTGAGTGGGTTGGCGATCGATATGCTAATTCTTTATCTGTTGACCGATGCCAGTACGCTGAATTTGCCCTTGACCCGGAGTGCGATCGTCGCCGGAGAGATTGCCATTATTAATAATTTTTTCTGGAACGATCGCTGGACTTTTCGCGATCTTGCCAGTCAACAGACCGGGCGACGACAAATGATGCGGCGCTTTCTAAAATTTAATTTGGTGTGTCTGATGGGTCTAATTCTGAAGGCATTAATTTTGAACTTGCTGTTCAACTTTGTTTTCCATAACCAGTACATCAGCAATTTCCTGGCGATCGCCTGCGTCACGCTCTGGAATTTTTGGATTAATCTCAAGCTTAGTTGGCGAGTGACCGATCGACAAACGAAATAGCTCTAAATGTTGTGACATACTCCCACTGCCTCAGGGTTAGCAGCATAAATAAGGTTCGAGATCTGACCGTGCTGGCTGTTCTAAGAGTCCGATCGATACTTCTATTCCACCATCTCGCAAGATTTGAATTCCGGCTCCGGCATTGCGCGGGTCTGGGTCGAGCATCGCTACAAACACTTGTTTGA
>JAGVCD010000323.1 GCA_020059425.1 Chamaesiphon sp.
ACTAAGAGCTGCTGCATGTCTAAAAAAGCACATTGAATTAAGATCAATTCATCTCCTTAGCAGTGTAGATATTCCACTCGCATGATTGGGATGCTCCCGCTTAGATCTCTGTCGTCAGCTCAAAAAAAAGCCAGAGACAGCTGATATTCCGATCATTGCCTGTACAGCCAAAAATCGTGATGTCGATCGGCTATGGGCAATGAAGCAAGGAGTCAGAGCCTATTTAACAAAACCCTATACGGCTGAAGATCTTACCAATGCAGTTCAGCTAGCCATAGGTTGAATTTCATGACAACCAATACTACTCTTTCCAGACTACAAGAACTTTTACCCCAGCTATTTCAATCGACTCAAGTTTCCGGGAATCCATATCTGCGTTTTCAGCTAACCCCTGAGACCCCGGCTCTAATATCGATGGAATGGGTGCAAGAGGCTTTGATAGTTCCAGCTAGTTCTATTTCACCCCTTCCCAACATGCCAGCTTTTTTGATTGGCATCATAAATGCTCGCGATCGAGTTTTTTGTGTGATTGATTTAGCTCAGCTATTAGGTTTATCTACGTTACCGCCAAATCCACGCAATTATCAAGTTTTAGTGATGCCTTTATCCGCAGCGAGAAACAAGGCTAACGACAAATCATCACCTCTGGCTATAAAGTCTCTGGGACTAGCAGTTCACCAAGTGTGCGGAGTCGATCGCTTTGACAACAATGATTTGCGATCAACTATTGGAGATATTCCTACTTATTTAAAATCTTATCTTACCGGATGTTTTATGGAGGGAAACCGAGAGATTGTGGTACTGGATAGCAAAGCGATAGTTCAATCTCCACTACTCCTAAAAAATCCTTTTGGATCGGATGCCGTCGCATCGAACTTCTCCGTCTGAATTTGTTGTCAATGTTAATTACATTTTATCATTATCAGGAATTAAACTAATGGCCATAGAACAGAGTAACTTTCACCTCCAAAAACATGATAACGATCCGAAGCTACCTTCTATTCCAAAAGTCACTTCCACTGCAGAGAAATGGTGGAAACAACCGATTCGAATTTGGGATGATCTATCAATTCGGGCAAAAATTACCACCTTATTAGTAACCGGAGCAGTTATTCCAGTTGTGGTGGTGACGCAAGGGATTGTAGGGATGTCTCGCGAGAATGCATTGGAAGATCTCAAAGATAGTTTAAAAACCAAACTGCTTATCCTAGAAAATTCAGTAAAGTCTGAAACTCGACAAATAGAAGATAGTTCCAATGTTTTAGCTCAATCAGTAGTGGCTGCTGGTATTAATTTAGATGATGCTGGTGTGGTCGCTGCTCAAAAAGACAAACTTACATCTTTTCTTCAGGCAGCAAAAGAGCTGAAATATAATGCTAGCTTTTACTTAATCACCAACAACAAAGGGCAAACTATTGCTCAATCAATACAAGTAGTGCGAGATGATTTCTCAAAGTATTCACCGTTGCTGTCCGAGCAACCTACCAATCAAATAACTGCAACTCAATTTAATCCAGTAACGAGTCAATCTGGCATCGAATTGGGTAATATTGGCATTGTACAAGCCGCATTGACAAAATCACGATCGCTCTCTGGGGTTGAGCTGCTGAAAAGTAAAGATCTACAGCAATTAGGACTAGCCAATCAAGCTAATATTGGAATGCGTACTCAAGCTACTACCGGTTTGTCTGAAGCGAAAAAGCCTTATCCAGAAGGCACTTTTGATGTTGATGGTGGCAAGGTTGGTTTGGTGCTGATGTCTGTTCAACCCATTCGTTTGAATGGCAAACAAGTTGGTTCCGCTGTTGTGGGCACGTTGGTTAATCGTAACTATGATATTGTGGACAGACTGAAGAGTGAGACGGGTGTCTCGACCGCCACCCTGTTTGCTCAAGATTGGCGGGTTAGCACCAATGTCCCCTACACCGACAAGATGACCCGCGCCGTGGGAACCAGGGTATCTAAAGCAGTAGCTGATAGGGTATTAAAGGAACGGAAGGTCTTTCTCGGCGATGCCAATATCATTGGTGTCAACTACATGACAGGCTACTCGCCACTATACGATTATCAAAAGCAACTCAATCCGGACAGTGCTCAGCCAATTGGGATTGCATTTGTCGGTGAACCAGAAACTAAAGTCGATCAAAACCTCCAAAAAATTACGTTAACAGGTTATGCGATCGGGGGTGTGATTTTACTAATTGCCATTCTATTACTAGCTCCTTCTCACCGTTCGATATCTCGCCCAATTCGCCGATTGACGAAGTTTGCCGACCAAATTGCGGCGGGTGAATCTGGGGTACGCTTAGAAGTTAATGAACGGAAGGATGAGGTTGGTGTCCTGAGTCGCAACCTGAATCTTATGGCACAAAATATTGACAATAATATTGATGCCCGCCAGCAAGAAACTGAAAACCAACGTCAACAACGAGAAACTTTGGAGATGGAGATTTTAAACTTGGTGGAAGAAATTGAGGGTGCCACCAATGGTGATCTGACAGTACGGGCTAGTTTGAATTCGATGGAATTGAGTACGGTCGCTGATCTATTTAATGCGGTAATTGATAGTCTGCGCGATATTGCGATCGAAGTAAAACAAGGTACTGGACAGGTAAGTGTTTCTTTGGATTCTAACGAGCAAGATATTCGTCAACTCTCAGCTTTGGCCATTACTGAAGCAGCTGAAATTCGGGGAAACTTAAATTCCTTTACGGCAATGACTGATTCTATTCAAACAGTTGCTAACAATGCTAACCAAGCATCAGTTATTGCTAACGATGCTTACTCTATGGTGCAGGAAGGCTCGGCAGCTATGGCTCAAACAGTAACTAGTATTCTTAGCCTGCGTGCGACAGTAGGAGAAACGGCTAAGAAAATGAAGCGTCTGGGAGAATCTTCCCAGAAAATTTCGCAAGTAGTTACCCTCATTGAAGAAATTGCTCTTAAAACTAACCTCTTGGCCATTAATGCCAGTGTCGAAGCCAGCCGCGCTGGCGAGCAGGGGCATGGCTTTACGGTGGTGGCTGAGCAGGTCGGGGCTCTCGCCGAACAATCTGCGGCAGCGACTCGCGAAATTGCCCAAATCGTATCGGCAATTCAGGCTGAAACTAAGGATGTCGCTGAGGTTATGGAGCTGGGAACAACACAAGTGGTTGCTGGTACTCGCTCGGTAGAAATGACGAAGCAAAAACTGAATGAAGTGCTCCAAAAGTCTCAGGAAATCAATATCCTGATGAGTTCTATTTCTACTGCAACTATTTCTCAAACAGAAACTGCCAAAGTGGTAACCCAGCTAATGCAACAGATCACGACTGCTTCTGAAGAACGCTCAGCTCTCTCGATGAAGATGGCGACTTCCATGCAATCGACCTCACAAGTTGCCCAAAAATTAGAAGAAAAAGTCGCTCAGTTCCAAGTGTAAGCGGTTGCCAGTTCTAACCTTTTAACCTAGCAGCTACAATATAAATGTGATGGATAACGACAACCAAATCCCCTTAAGATTTTTGGATGAAGCAGACTATTGCTGCGATCAAATCGAGTCCTCTATACTCGGTTTAGCCAATAAAATCCCCGATCTCCAAGCTCTTGATCAATCTCTCCGAGCAGCTCACTCCATCAAAGGCGGTGCGGCTATGATGGGTTTTACTCTACTGAGCCAGGTGGCACACCAGCTAGAAGATTTTTTCAAGATCCTGCGGGTACGTTATCATTCTAAACCTATCAGTATCGAGGTGGAAACTCTATTATTAGCAGGGGTCGATGGTCTGCGCCAGGTGGGAGATTTTCATCGCCAGGGTCAGTTCGTGGATGAAGATTGGGTAGCTAGTCATGCTCAACCGATTTTTGATAAATTACGTCAAAACTTAGGTGAGTTACGCCCTGAAGATGAAGATATTCTATTATCGCAAGAGGGTGATATAGATCCGGCTTTGCTATTGTTAGAAAGTGCGATTCAAGAAGCGATCGAACTACTAAATACTCAACTGAATCAGTCATCCCCCCCATCCCCCACCAAACTACTGCAATCATTGCAAAGCATCGCCACTGAATTGGGTGACTTTGGCCGGATGGCCAAATTGGATCGGTTTATCTCTTTATGTCAATCGGTGAAAGATCAAAGTCAGCAAATTAACCCTGACCAAGCAACTCAATTCGCTCGGCAAGTACTCAAGACTTGGCGCAAATCTCACTCCGTAGTGTTGCTAGGACGATTTGAGAAAATTCCTAAAAAACTTGCTAATATCTCGATCGCACAGCCGTTAGGGCAAAATATTGCGCCATCTTATATCAAAGCTACTGCCGAACAACCGGAAATATTCAACAAAGCCGATGTGTCAAAAGATCTATTGGCCGCTGACTTATCCGGGCTACAGGAATTGACTGACATAGGAGCTTTGGACTTATCGCTATGGCATTCCGAAATAACCAATCTAGATTTCCCCAGTGCCGCAAAATCTTCACTAGAATTAATCAGCGAACCAAGCAATTTTGAAATTCCCGAATCACCTGTATTTTTCTTGGTTAATACGCCTGAGGATGAGCTACAGCCAGATGTCAATGATTTTCGGGCAGAAAATTTATCGGCGTTAGAATCATGGGGTGAGTTAGAAACTTTTGAAATTCCAGAATCACCCACTTTCTTAATTAATAATGAGGATGGTTTTCCTCTAGCACCATCGAACTGGGATGGTTTGGAGTTTTCTGAATCCTCTACAGCTAGCGGTGAAGATTCCCAATTTAATATTGCCGTTATCACGACAAACTCTGCTTCAGCGCCACTAACTTTGCCCCCCAGCACCCTAGCGATGGCTCCTGCGGCTGCGACTATTGCTCCCAGTCAACAATCTCAAACTGTTCGAGTACCAGTGGAGTACCTACAACAATTTAATAATATCTTTGGTCAATTGATCTTAGAACGAAACGCTATTAATTTACGTTTAGGGGAAATTCAGAGTTGTACTACTCTTTTGCGTAAAAGAATGAAACATTTGGAGTTGTCTAATAAAGAACTTCGGCAGTGGTACGATCAAACTTCTACCGAAGGACTCATTTCGGTAGCCCAGGATAATCATTCTAATCTTGTAAATTCGCCACCATTGACTACCAATGATTCAGCAGAGTCGTCCTCAGCTGAGTTCGATTTACTAGAAATGGATCGATACAACGATTTACACCTAGTTTCTCAGAATCAAATTGAAACAATAGTGCAACTAGAAGAAGTAACTACAGATATTGAGCTGGGCTTGCACGAAATGAC
Organism: Chamaesiphon sp.; assembly: GCA_020059425.1. The sequence continues at coordinate 5,258 of JAGVCD010000323.1, forward strand.
TCAATCGGTGCGGAGTTTGAATCAGACTACACGCATGTTGCAGAAGAATCTAACCCGTACCCAAATGGTTCCTTTTGCAGATTTGGTAAAACGTTTCCCTCGTTTGATTCGTGATTTATCGGTGCAGTTCGGTAAGTCTGTGGTTTTGAAAATTGTGGGTGAAAATACTGGGATCGATCGAGCGATTTTTGACAATCTGAGTGACCCGCTTATCCATCTACTGCGTAATGCTTTCGATCATGGGATTGAAGATATAGCTACCCGCTTAGCCAAGGGAAAGACTACGGAAGGGACAATTGTTCTGGAGGCTAGTTACCGTGGCGGTGAAACCGTCATTACCATCACCGATGATGGCGATGGGATCAAACTCCATCGCATTCGCGAGCGGCTGCAACAGATGGGTCTACCCCCTGAAGAAGTGCTGAAAATATCGGAAGCTGAATTACTGGAAACGATCTTTGAACCAGGTTTTAGCACTGCTGCTAGCCTCACCGAACTTTCTGGACGGGGGGTAGGGATGGACGTGGTGCGCAATAATATCAAAGAAATTAGAGGTGATATTCGGGTTAAAACCCAAGCCGGAGTCGGTACCACTTTTACAATTTGCGTACCTTTTGCCCTCTCGATTCTGCGGGTGATGTTACTAGAACGTGCCGGGTTCGTTTTTGCCATATCGTTAGATAGCGTCAGAGAAATTATCAACTTTCAGCCTGATCTAATAACTGCTGATGGGCAACAAATAATTTGGCAATCACAAGTTATTCCTTTGATTGCCTTGGAAAAAGGAATTTTCTTTGGTCGTAATCATCGACCATTGGAGTTATCGGGTCAGCCCACTATCGATCGACCCACCATATTAATTGTTGGCGAAGACCGATTATTGACAGCTTTTTATATTGATCGATTCTGGGGGGAGAAAGAAGTTACCCTGCGTCCGATCGATAGCCCCATGCCTTTAATGCTGGGTTTTGGCAACTCGGTTATTTTAGGTGACGGTCGGGTAGTGCCCTTAGTCGATCTAGTCCAGTTGGCCGCCTGGATGTCAGTGAATTCTGATTCTTTACCGGGCGATGATTTCTCACCGCCTACTGTTCCCAATCAAAAAGAGCCTGACCGGATTTTGATAATTGATGATTCGATCAATGTCCGTCGTTATTTGGCAGTGATGCTAGAAAAAGAAGGTTATCAGGTGGAACAGGCTAAAGATGGTCAGGAGGCTGTTGAAAAGCTCATGGGTGGCCTGGTCGTGCAAGCGGCAATTTGTGATGTAGAAATGCCGCGTCTTGATGGATACGGAGTACTGGAAGCCCTGCGATCGGATGAAGGTTTTGAAGATATTCCTATTGTGATGCTTACTTCTCGGAGCAGCCAAAAACATCGATCGCTAGCTATGAATTTAGGAGCTTCCGCTTATTTTTCCAAGCCATACACTGAGTCGGAGTTATTGGCAACTTTAAGTTCTCTGATTGAAATAACTAGCACAAAGTAGTTGTTGATCCAGATTTTTAGCAGGGTTTTTACTCCATCAACAGCAGCTATCCCCAGATATTCTGGGATAGCTCGCATATTTTTGGGCTGTAGTCCGCCCCAGTGGCAAATAATGCGCGACAATAGAAAAATCAAGGCAGTTTTTCAGATTGGTGGAAAAAAAATTATGGCGCGGGATTTACGGACATTTTTGCAGGTACTCAAAGAACGCGGTCAGCTGCGGACGATCGATACCCTCGTGGATGGCGACTTAGAAATCGCCGA
>JAGVCD010000255.1 GCA_020059425.1 Chamaesiphon sp.
TCTCAAGCCGGTTTGAGTGAGCGCGAAAAGCAATTAACCAATCGCATCACCGAGCAAGAGCAGATTCTGGCCGCAGTGGAGCCAGTACTGGCCGAAAAGCAGCGTCAGCAGCCCCAGTTAGCGGCTAAGTTATCAGGTTTCTTGACGACGATGGCCGACTTGGAGAGCAAGTTGCAAGCCGTCGAAAAAACCCTGAAGACCCAGCAGGAAACTCAGCACCGCCTGTTCCAAGAGCAGCGTGATAAAGAGCGGCAACTCGACAAACTGGAAGCCCAGTCGCAGGTACAGCAAGAAGCCCAGGGAACTTTTGCCACCAAGGTGATTAAGGAAGCAAACTTGGATGGGGTGCATGGTTTGGTGGCACAGTTGGGGGTGGTGGATGCCGAGTATCAATTGGCACTATCGATCGCAGCGGGGGCACGGATGGGAAATTTGGTAGTCACTGATGATCGGGTGGCGGCGGCAGCGATCGAGATTCTCAAACAAAAGCGGGCAGGGCGGGCGACGTTTTTGCCCTTAAATAAAATTAGTGCGCCGCGCTTGCAAGAAAATTCCAGTCTGCTCTCTGCGCAGGGTTTTGTGGATTATGCAGTGAATTTGATTGAATTTGATGAACGTTACGATCGAATCTTTAGTTATGTGTTTGGCAGTACGGTTGTTTTTCGCGATTTACAGCAAGCCCGTAACTTTTTGGGCAAACAGCGGATTGTGACCCTGGCTGGCGAATTACTAGAAGCCAGCGGCGCGATGACCGGCGGAAATATTAATCACAAGGCTACCTTGCAATTTGGCACCGGGGAATCCTCGGAGTCTGCTGAAATTGCCACCATCCGGCAACGATTGCGGGAAATTGAAACCATTGTGCAACTAGGCAATGACAGCATCAACCAAGACAATCTCAAGTTGCGATCGATGAGCGAACAACTCAATGATCTTCAGCAGCAGCAGCGCATGACTCAGCTAAACACCGAGCAGTTAGCTAAAGATATGGCACAATTGCTCCAACAACAAAGCCATGCCCAGCAGCAATTAGACCAAGCTCGCCAAGAACAGGCTCAGACAGTGCAATCTTTGCAGTCGATCGATCAATTACTTCCCAACCATGAAGAAGACTTAGCCGCCTTGCGCCAACAACTTGCCGTCTTAGAAGACAACGCCGTCCACGAAGAGTGGCAAGCCATCCAGTCCGATATCCGCCAGCAGGAATTAGCCCTGCAGCAAACAGAGCAGACCCTTGCGGAGGCGCATAGTCAACTAAACGAGGTCAAACAAAAACAGCTGCTAAGCCAAGAAAAAATTGCCACAGCCAATCAACGATTTGCTGAATATCAAGAGCAGGCCGACCAGCAAAAACTCCAGCTAGTTACTTTGGAGCAAGAACTAAGTTCGATCGCCAGCGCCATTACCAACACCCAAACAGTGATGGCCGAGCTAGAACAGCATTTAGGTGCTGAAAAAAGCCAGCGCGATGCCGTCGAGCTAGCCTTACGCCAGATGCAGCAACGCCAACAGGAAAAACAGTGGTCGATCGAGAAGCTCCAAACCGATCAAAACCAACGCCGCCAAGCCCTGATAGACTTAGCTACGGCCATTACTAGTCAGCAAAGCGAACTACCTGTAGATCTGGAAATTCCGGTGGCGACTGAGCCGATCGATCCCGAAGAGCTGAGTAATTTGCAAAACCAGATTCGATCGCTCAAAAAACGGATGGAAGCGATGGAACCAGTGAACATGCTGGCCTTACAAGCTTACGAAGAAGCCAATACCCGCCTCGAAGAATTAAATGAGAAACTAGCCACCCTGGCCGATGAAAGTAATGAACTGCTGCTGCGGATCGAAAACTTTACCACTTTGCGCTTTCAAGCTTTTCGAGAAGCCTATGATGTTGTAGATGCCAACTTTCAAACAATTTTTGCAGAGCTTTCCGATGGCGACGGTCATCTTCAGTTAGAAGATGCTCAAGATCCCTTTAATGGTGGTTTAAACTTAGTTGCCCATCCTAAAGGCAAGCCCGTCCAGCGCTTATCTTCCATGTCCGGCGGCGAAAAATCTTTGACCGCTTTGAGTTTTATTTTTGCCCTGCAACGTTATCGGCCTTCACCTTTTTATGCTTTTGACGAAGTGGATATGTTCTTAGATGGGGCAAATGTGGAACGATTAGCTAAAATGATTAAAAAGCAAGCCGGACAAGCTCAATTTATTGTAGTGAGTCTGCGCCGACCGATGATTGAAGCTGCTGATCGCACCATTGGGGTTACCCAAGCGCGCGGGGCTTATACCCAAGTCCTGGGAATTAATCTCAAATCACCGGCCTAGCATTTTGTTATATTCTTGATCCCACCTAATGTCATCTGAACTAATTCGTCAACGCTCTGACCTCATCAACACCCAAGTAATTACGATCGACTCCGCCAAATCCTTGGGAGTAGTAAAAGAGATTTTGGTGGATATCGACAGCCGCGAAGTCGTAGCACTGGGCTTGCGCGATAACATTTTGGCCGTTCCTGGTAACCTGGCGCGTTATATGTTGTTGAGTAGTGTGCGCAAGCTGGGCGACAGCATCTTAGTAGACGACGACGATGTGATTGAAGATATTGACCCCGATGCCTATACCAGCTTAGTGAATTGCGAAGTGATCACCGAAACTGGCGATGTACTGGGAAAAGTGCGCGGGTTTCGGTTTAGCTGTGAAGATGGCCGCCTCACCTCCATTATTATTGCCGCTCTGGGTTATCCCTTAATTCCCGATCAAGCCATTAGCACTTACGAGCTATCGATCGATGAAGTAGTCAGCAGTGGCCCCAACCGACTAATTGTCATTGAAGGTACCGAAGAACGACTCGAACAGCTCTCCGTCGGTCTTTTAGAAAGGATTGGTCTAGGCAAAGCACCTTGGGAAGATGAATACGGCGACTACCGTCCCCCGATCATTCGCCCCGAGAACCAATTACCAGCCGGTCTGCCAGTGGCTCCACCACCCCAAATGCGACCACTGCGAATGCCAGAACCAGTCGTGGAAAGTACCTGGGAAGATGACGATTGGAATGAACCCCGTGCCCCCCAAAAACCGCAAAAACTGCGGGCAGAGGTGATGCCCTACGCCGATGAAGAAGAGGGCAACTGGAGTGACACTTACCGCGAGCCCCGGCGCAGTAATCAACCAGCGCCTCGGCCTAATCCCAGTAGACCAGCACCTGCCAATAATAATGATGACGAAGATAAGACAAGTGTGATCGATGTTTGGGAAGACATCCCACCACCAAACCCTTCTAGCTCAATCAATCCGCCATCTCCACCTAGTTCACCAGCCCCATAGTCACAGTTGCGTTTTAACTGGGAATAATAGATAGGATTCCAGAAGTCCTGTCTATTATTATTGGTTGTGGAATGAAATTAAATCAATGCTATCAACTATTGGAGTTGGTTCCCGGCGCTTCCCTAACAGATATTAAAGATGCTTACTACAGGTTAGCTCGGCTGTTACATCCTGATTTACATCCTACCGATCGCCATGCTCAAAAACGATTCGTGCTTCTCAACCAAGCGTATAGAATTTTACAAGATCGCGTATTAATTGACTGCTTAATAACAGACATTAATATTTCCTCGGATCAAACCATCGCTACATCTACAACACTTTCTCCACCAGAAAACAATTTGAAATGGAGTACCTACCACAAGCTACAAGATTTACTACAACGCCGTCAGCTAAATCAAGCCGTGGCCATAGTTGATGGATTAGCACAGCGTTATAGTCAAGATCTCCATATTCAACAATGGCAGGGTATTGTTTACTATTTTTCAGGACAGCATCTGATCGATCTTGGTCAAATTGGCAAAGCTAAAATTTATCTAAAAAAGGCTGAGAAAGCCGATCCGCAAAATATCCAGCTTAGTCAGCAGATAAATTGGGAATATCAAAGAATTACACGTATTATGACTTAACTTTAACTACGCATTTATCATCATATTGACATTTTCTTTTAGAAGTTTTGGGCATTACCGTAAATTAGAGATATATTAAAAAGGGGAAACTAAAATTTTAAAAATAGCCCATCACTCTACAAAGAATCTGAAAAGAACAAGGATATTTGATCAAAATGAATGAATCTGCTCCTCATGCACTTATCGGCAAAGTATTACTATCAAAAGTTAAAGAACTTTCCCATTTGTCGCGCCGTGAGACGGCAAAACAGTGTGGATATTACAGCATATCCAAAAGCGGACAGGTGCGTGTTAACCTGACCGATTTCTATGATGCTGTGCTTTTAGCTAAAGGTGTACCTGTCGGCCCAGAATCTGGGAAAGACGGTCGTGGTCGCGATGCTACCTACAAAGTTACTGTTCATCAGAATGGTCAAATAGTAATAGGTGCCGCTTACACCAAAGAAATGGGTCTGAAGCAAGGTGATGAATTTAAAATCAAGCTGGGCTATAAACACATTTATTTGGAAGCGATTAGCAAAGAAGCTTAATTGGGTGTTTTGGGTAACTGATTCCTTACTTATTTTGGGATCAAACCTAGCACTCCTAGCTCACTTTCTAATTTTTCAACTGAAAAAGTCTTTAGCAAATTTTTTTTTAGTGGTAGTTAAATCTCTCACCATTTTGCTAATAATCGTATTTTTAGTGGCACTTCCGGCTCAAGCATCTTTTTGTAAAAGCATTGATACCCAAAAAGTGTGTATTTTGAGTATTGAGCGGAGTGCTAAAAATTATTGGGAATATCAAGTCCAGTTAAGTGTCGATCGCACCGTTCAACCACGCACAGTCTATAACTGTCGAGAAAAGTTATGGCTACAGACCAATGGGCAATGGATAAAATTCAAAGATTCATCCGTGAATGCTGTAGCCTGTAGCCTCTTTCCTCGTTATTAATTTGAAATACTACTGATATTGACCAGTTGCAATCCTGGACAAGTTCGCTTAATCAGACCAGTTAAAACTTTACCCGGTCCTATTTCCACAGCTTGCTCTATACCCAAATGACTAAACTGCTGACAAATTTCTAGCCAGCGCACTGAACCAGTCATTTGCAGGGAAAGACGTTCTTTCAATTCTGCGGCGTTAGTGGTTGGACTTGGTTCTACATTAGAAATAACTGGTATCTTGGCATCTGCAAATTTTGTTTGGGCTAATACATGCATAAATTCTGCAGCCGCATCGTTCATCAAATGAGAGTGGAAAGCTCCAGAGACATTAATCGGCATAGCTTTTCGGACTTTGATCTTACTTACTAATGTATCTACTGCTGTGGGTGAACCCGAAATCACTACTTGGGCGGCGCTATTATCGTTTGCTAAAACTACGTCATCAGTTTGATCAATCACAGTGGTTAGTTCTGATCGATCAAACCCAATCAAAACCATCATTTTGCCGCCATCAGCTTGATCCATCAACTCTGCTCGTCTTTTTACCAAGGCTAGACCAGTCTCAAAGCTAAAAACCCCTGCTGCATACAGAGCAACATATTCACCCAAACTATGACCAGCGACCACTGTGGGCGGTTGTCCCTGCTGACGAAGCCAATCCACTAACAGACTTTCTATGACATAGAGACAGGGCTGAGTATAGCGAGTATTCTCGAGCTGTTCAGCATTCTGACAAACGTCACGTACCGACCAACCTAGTACATCACTGGCAGCGCTTAACCGATCGGCTGCCAAACTAGCATCCATCCCCAAAGCTTGTGAACCCTGTCCTGGAAACACCCACGCTGTTTTCATTATTAATATTTAAATATTTACTTTTATCAGAATAGCAAGTTTGGAGTACCAAACTTTTTCGCCATCAAGGAATCCGGATTGGAAAGATCTGCTGATGAATAGTCAGAAGAAAGAAAACAGCCGCCTAATTTGGTAATTAGACGGCTGCTTTAATTCACAAAAATCACACAATACAGTAGTGATCAATACAAAATTGTTTTAACATCCGGCGTGCTGCTTTAAGATCACGATGATACTTGGCCGCTCTCATTTCTTCCAGGACTTCCTGACGGACAGCACAGGCTGGAGAACTACTCCCTTCGAGTGTGCAAACCTGTTCTGCCTCTGCTCGCATCTGCTCAATGCGTTGTTCAAAGGTAATGTTGTTTTCCATAATCCGACTATCTAAAATAGTTGATGAAAAAATTTACAGGCAACTGAAAAAGCCACTGGAGGGCTTTTTCTCTAAGACTCAAAACAATTCTTAGTCTTCATACAGACGGCATTCAGCCGCATCTGGATTATCTTCACAATAGATCTCAAGCGAATTCTTAACAGGTCCTTGGTGAGACTTAGCCGCTAGCAGTTCTTCTAAGGTGTCGGCAGCAACTGCACACTCTGGGGAATCAGCACCCTTAGTATCACAGAGATTGGCGACTTCTTTCCGAGCTTCTTCAATACGTTCAGCAAGAGTGATATCGTTAGCGTTTGTCATAAA
>JAGVCD010000304.1 GCA_020059425.1 Chamaesiphon sp.
CTTCTTTCTCAACAATATGTGACCATCCCCAAACCAGCAGCCAGAAAAGATCAGAAAAAGTCTGGTGTTGACGATCGGAAAAGATCGGAAATATCTGAACTAGAATGAAAAGTGGAGTCTCCAAGAGCCTTCCCTCATGACCGCCGATGAAGCCCTAGCATTACTAGATACACTGCTTCAAGAACAAAGCCTCCGCGATATTCAAGAGCAAGTGTTCCGTTACTCCTGGGAAGGTTGGACCTATCCCCGCATGGCCGAGCACATCGGTTATGACACCGGCTATGTTCGCGATCTTGGCTCCGAACTCTGGCGGCAATTGACCAAAATCTTAGGCGAACCAGTAACTAAAAATAATTTGCAAGCGGTACTGCGTAGACAACTCCGTCGTGAATCTGGATTAATTCATCATCAAGTTTCTTCGGTGGAGCATCGAGCGTTGCCAACAGTTGCCAAAACAGCACGCATCGATCGAGATCGTTATTGGGGAGAGCAAATTGATGTTTCCAGCTTTCGGGGACGCGCAGCCGAACTTCAGCAGTTAGAAAAATGGCTGGGGGGTCATACTGAGGGCGATGGTTTCCAGTCCCGTTGTCGGCTGATCTCGATTGTTGGTATGGGCGGCATGGGTAAGACCACACTAGCAGCTAAGCTCGTTCAAAAGTTAGCCGAAAATTCTGAACTAGCATCCTCAATTCCCAACTTCGATCAGATCATTTGGCAATCCCTGCGTAATGCCCCACCACTAGACAAAGTGCTATTTCATTTAATTGCCATTCTCTCTCATCATCAACAAACAGAACCTGCGGACAATTTAGACTCTCAGATCTCCCAATTGATGGAATATCTACGAAATTCGCGTTGTTTAATTATTTTTGACAATTTTGAGTCTATTCTCGCGCCCCATCCTAATACTAACTCCTTGTCTAACTCCACCCCTGGCAACTATCGTGAGGGTTATGCTGGGTATAGTGAAATCCTGAGGCGGATTGGCACCGAGCATCATGCTAGTTGTTTATTATTAACTAGTCGAGAGAAACCTAGCGCTTTAATTTCCTTGGAAGGAGAATATGCCGCTGTTTCTACAATGGATTTGCGCGGCTTAAGTACCAGAGGAGTACAAGCAATTGTTACAGAAAATGGCTGTTATGCTACTACGCCGAGTGATTGGCATTATTTACAGCGACACTACTCTGGCAACCCTCTAGCGATCAAGATTGCGGCAACTACAATCCGGGATCTGTTTGATGGCAATATTAATACTTTTTTAGAACAGGGAGTGATTCTCTGCGACGGTATTGACTCTCTCCTAACCCAGCAATTTGATCGCCTGTCTCAGATAGAGCAACAGGTGTTGTATTGGCTAGCGATTGGGCGCGAAGCCGTGCCGATCTCGCAATTGCTGGCAGACTTCATACCCAGTGGCTTTCGATCGCAAGTATTGGGCGCATTGCAATCGCTCGATCGGCAGAGTCTAATTGAAAAAAGTGCCGGATGTTTTACCCTGCAACCCGTGGTGATGGAGTATGTCACTGCTATGTTTATTGATCGAGTGTGCACAGAAATTACTGCTCTGAATCTAGTGGTTTTTAATAGTCATGCACTGCTTCAGGCGCAGACCAAGGACTACGTGCGAGAGAGCCAAGAACGGATGATTTTAGCCCCACTGCTCGAACAACTACTGGGTAAATTGCGATCGCAACCAGAAATCAAGCACCAACTTGATCGGCTTCTAGTAAAACTACGATCAGAATTTTCTTCTGCCAATGGCTATGCCGGGGGGAATCTGATCAACCTGTTCTGTCAACTACAGATCGACTTGAACGGCTACGATTTTTCTAATCTGTGCATTTGGCAAGCCTATTTACTCGGCGCGAATTTACACAACACTAATTTTACTAACACTGATTTAGCAAAGTCGGTTTTTGCCGAAACCTTCAGCAGTATTCACTCGGTAGCCTTTAGTCCCGATAGCCGCTGTCTAGCTAGCGGTGATTTCAATGGAGATATTCGCTTGTGGGATGCCCATACTCATCAACTCCAGGCAATCTTAAAAGGTCATACCAACTGGGTGCAATCAGTGGCCTTCAGCCCCAATCTTAAAGTATTGGCCAGCGGCAGTTTCGACTGCACCGTGAAGCTCTGGGATCTCCTTAGTGGCGCGTGCCTAAAGACCTTCGCCGACCACACCCAAGGAGTCTATTCGGTAGCATTTAGTCCAAATGGCCAAATCTTGGCCAGTGGTAGCGATGATTGCACTGTAAGGCTTTGGGATGTCCATAGTGGAGAATGTCTGATTAACTTGCAATATGAAGATGGCATTAAACCCCATGATGTTAAGTCGGTAGCTTTTAGTCCGGATGGGAATTTCCTCGCCAGCAGTGGTTCTCAGTCAAGTATTCAGCTCTGGCAAATCCAGAATATTAGAAATGGCAGCTACTGGCAAACTCTGGTTGGTCATCAAGGCTGGGTGTGGTCGGTAGCTTTTAGTCCAGATGGAAATTTTCTCGCCAGTGGTAGCGATGACACCACGATAAAAATCTGGGATGTATCCACTGGCCAGTGTTTACGAACTTTTGCCGGGCACAGCAATGAATTACGATCGATCGCCTTTAGTCACGATGGTCGAATACTGATCAGCGGTAGCAAGGATCGCACGATCAGGTTGTGGGATATTCAGACCGGACAATGTGTGCAGACACTGGTTGGTCATGAGAATTGGATCTGGGCAATGGCTTTCGATCCGATTAATAAAATAATTGCTAGCGGTGGCGAAGACCGCACAATTAGACTCTGGAGTCTGGAGACTAGTCAGTGTCTCAAAGTTTTACAGGGGTATACAAATACACTCTATTCAATTGCCTTTGTTCCTCCATTTAGCCCAACTGAATCGATTGAATCAATCAATCTAAATATCGATTCAAACCTAGCTCATCCACCAGTGTTGCTGGCTAGTGGCTACTTCGACCAGATAGTAAGACTTTGGAATATTCAGAATGGTGAATATAGCAGTTTTAGAGGTCATACTGATGCAATTAGAGCAGTAGCCGTGAGTCCAGATGGACGACTGCTGGCTAGTGGCGGTGGCAGTGCCGATCCGACGATTAAACTTTGGAGCGTTCGAGATAGACAGTGCCAGAAAAATTTAACTGGTCACACCAGCGAAATCTGGTCTATAGCTTTTAGTCCAGATGGAAATTTTTTCGCCAGTGGCAGTACCGACCACACGATTAGACTTTGGGATGTCCAAACGGGTGCCTGTATTCAAACTTTAACAGAGCACCAGCATTGGGTGATGTCAGTAGCTTTCAGTTGCCAATCAGGTATCCTGGCTAGTGCTGGTTTCGATCGAATGATTAAGTTTTGGAATGTCCAAACAGGTGTATGTATTCGCACTTGGCCGGTGAATCAGTTATCAATTTGCTCGATCGCCTTTAGCCCCAGCGGCGATCTGTTAGCCAGTGGTAGTGTTGATCGCACCATTGGACTTTGGGACTTTGCTACTGGTGAATGTTTCCAGATATTGTTAGGCCATACCCACTTTGTGTGGTCGGTGGCCTTCAGTCCAGATGGACAATTTCTAGCTAGTGGCAGTTTTGATCGCACCGTTAGATTATGGGATATCCACACAGGAAAATGTCTGAGGGTGTTACATGGTCACGAGAACAGTGTTTTTTCTGTGGCTTTTGTGCCACAGTCTGACCCCAATTTTGCTGATCAGCAGTTACTAGCCAGTGCTGGCGCGGATGCCACTATTAGGCTATGGGATATCCACACAGGTGAATGTCTCAAAATACTTCGATCGCCACGACCATACGAAGGGATGAACATTAGGGGCGCAAAAGGGTTGACTAATGCCCAGCAGGAGAATTTACAAGTTTTAGGAGCGATCGAATAGAGTATCAATTATCGATCCAGATAATGTAATCTGAATAAGATCCAAAAAACACCCAAATTCTCTACATTAGCTAAACTAGACACAATATCAAATTCCGCAGCAGTGTCAGCCAACAGTCTAATTCAAGGTATATCTAATATCTCTAGCTGATTCTGGAACACTTCAGGAAGAATTAAGAAATATTCAGTTGAGACATTTGGTATCAAAAGATACAGAATGCTGTTCTGAGTTCTCCATACGATCAAATCTAGAGTTCACATATCAACACGTATTTAATAATAAAGCAATGAGTGGAAATAAGTCTCGCCTTCAGGCAATTTCTCAGATCGCCCAGAGAGCACCGATGCCTCCAAAAAAACCAGCTAAACTGGCCAATATTTGGGCAACAGACGTTTTTAGCTTAGCTAAAATGCAAGAACGTCTCCCCAAGGATGTTTTTAAATCTCTAAAGAAAACGATCCAGAATGGCGAGCAGCTCGACCACTCCGTAGCCGACATCGTCGCCTCCGCCATGAAAGATTGGGCAATGGCGAAGGGAGCACTTTATTATGCTCACGTTTTTTATCCTTTGACCAATGCGACAGCCGAGAAGCATGATGGTTTTATTTCGGTGCAAAGCGATGGCACAGCTATTTCTGAATTCGCGGGCAAGCTACTAATCCAAGGTGAACCAGACGGCTCGTCTTTCCCCAATGGTGGCATTCGATCGACCTTTGAAGCTCGGGGCTACACGGCTTGGGATGTCAGCAGTCCAGCTTATGTAATGCGCACTGATAATGGCGTTACTCTTTGCATTCCCACTGTCTTTATCTCTTGGACAGGGGAAGCCCTCGACAAAAAGACCCCACTGTTACGAGCCAACGCGGCCATGAGTAAAGCAGCGGCCAAAGTTTTGAAACTATTAGGCAACAGCGAAGTAGCCACCGTCAACTCTAGTTGTGGTGCTGAGCAAGAGTATTTCTTGGTCGATGCTAGCTTTGTAACTAGCCGCCCTGATTTGATGCTGGCTGGTCGCACACTGTTTGGGAAAGCCCCCGCCAAAGGTCAACAGTTTGATGACCACTATTTTGGGGTAATTCCAGAACGGGTGCAAGTGTACATGCAAGATGTCGAAGAGCAACTGTATCGCTTGGGCATTCCGGCTAAAACCAGACACAACGAAGTAGCCCCTGGTCAATTTGAAATTGCACCATACCATGAAGCTGCCAACGTCGCTACCGACCACCAGCAGATGATTATGACCATTCTGCGCGCTACAGCCAAGAAACATGGCATGGCTTGCTTGCTCCATGAAAAACCCTTTGCAGGCATCAACGGCTCTGGTAAACATGTGAACTGGTCGGTAGGCAACTCTACCCAGGGTAACTTACTCGATCCCGGCGATGAACCACATACTAATTTACAGTTCTTGGTATTTTGTGGAGCGGTAATTCGCGGTATTCACAAGTATGGACCATTGCTGCGAGCGGTAATTGCCACTGCTGGTAACGATCATCGCTTAGGTGCTAACGAAGCGCCACCCGCAATTATGTCGATTTATTTGGGTTCCCAAATCGACGATGTTTTCCAACAGCTGAAACGCGGTGATGTAACTGGCTCCCAGAGCCGAGGCTCGATGGATTTGGGTGTAAATGCTTTGCCCCTGTTGCTAAAGGATGCTGGCGATCGCAACCGTACTTCACCCTTTGCTTTTACAGGCAACCGTTTTGAGTTTCGAGCCGTGGGTTCTAATCAGTCGGTAACTGGCCCATTGGTGGCCATGAACACCATCTTGGC
>JAGVCD010000152.1 GCA_020059425.1 Chamaesiphon sp.
CGCGATCGAGTACCGCCTGGTGTTGATCCGGCAGCCTACGTGAAAGCTAGTTTTCTGGCGGCAATTGTGAAGGGTGATGTCCATAGTCCACTGATTAATCCTTTGCAATCGATCGAACTTCTCGGCACCATGCTCGGTGGCTATAATGTCCAGGCGTTGATTGATACTCTCAAATCTACTGATAATAGTTTGGCTAGAGCAGCAGTCCAAGCCCTGAGTAAAATCACCCTGGTCTACGATGCTTTTAATGATGTCTGGGATTTGTCGCAGACTAATCAGTATGCCAAACAAGTAATTGATGCCTGGGCGGCGGGTGTTTGGTTTACCGACAAATCGACAATGCCTGAAATGGTAACGGTGACAGTTTTTAAAGTCGCTGGCGAAACCAACACCGATGACCTATCGCCAGCCACCCATGCTACCACCCGCCCTGATATTCCGCTTCATGCTTTGGCCATGCTGGAAACTCGGCAACCGGGTAGCCTAGAGACGATCGATCAACTCAAGACCAAAGGTCATCCCTTGGTTTATGTTGGCGATGTGGTTGGCACAGGCTCTTCTCGTAAGTCTGCCATCAACTCAGTACTCTGGCACACTGGTTTAGATATTCCTTGCGTTCCTAACAAGCGCACCGCTGGTTATTTACTCGGTGGCAAGATTGCCCCGATCTTTTTCAATACCGCCGAAGACTCTGGGATGCTGCCGATCGAATGCGATGTCACTCAGCTAGAAACCGGTATGGTGATTCAAATTCATACCTATACAGGTCAAATTACCGACGAACAGGGTCAATTAATTACCACCTTTGAGCTGAAGCCCGAGACTATTTTGGATGAAGTCCGCGCTGGTGGTAGAATCCCGCTACTAATTGGCCGTGCCTTAACTGATAAAACTCGGCAAGCCCTGGGCTTACCGGCTAGCGAACTATTTATCCGGCCTCAGCCCCCAGTGACTAGCAATAAAGGCTATACTCTAGCCCAAAAAATGGTGGGTAAAGCCTGTGGCTTACCCGGCATCCGACCAGGCATCGCCTGTGAACCCTTGATGACCACCGTCGGTTCCCAAGATACTACCGGCCCCATGACCCGCGATGAGTTAAAAGAACTGGCCTGTTTGGGCTTTAGCGCGGACTTAGTAATGCAGAGCTTTTGCCATACCTCCGCTTATCCGAAGCCCGTTGATATCAAGACCCACCACGACTTGCCCGACTTCTTCGCCCAACGGGGTGGTGTCGCCCTCCGTCCCGGTGATGGTATTATTCACTCCTGGTTGAACCGGATGCTGCTGCCCGATACCGTCGGTACCGGTGGTGATTCGCACACCCGCTTTCCTTTAGGCATTTCTTTTCCGGCTGGTTCTGGGCTAGTGGCCTTTGCAGCTGCCCTCGGAGCGATGCCCCTAGATATGCCCGAATCAGTCCTGGTAAGGTTTACCGGTCAACTGCAACCGGGTGTGACCCTACGGGATGTGGTCAATGCCATTCCCTATGTAGCCATCCAAAAAGGCTTGCTAACGGTGGCTCAGGAAAATAAACAAAATGTTTTCTCTGGTCGCATCTTAGAAATCGAAGGACTACCTGATCTCAAGGTGGAGCAGGCTTTTGAGCTCACTGATGCCAGTGCTGAGCGTTCCTGTGCGGGCTGTACCATTAAACTCAGCGAAGCCACTGTGATTGAATACATTCGATCGAACGTAGCCCTCTTAAAAAATATGGCAGCCAGAGGCTATACCGATGCCCGCACCATTTTGCGCCGGGTGGCTCAAATGGAAGAATGGTTGGCTAATCCGGTACTATTATCCGCTGATGCTGACGCTGAATATGCCGAGATTATTGAAATTAACCTCAATGAAATCACAGAGCCGATCGTCGCTGCTCCGAACGATCCAGATAACGTCAAATTGCTCAGTGAAGTAGCAGGCGATCGGATTGATGAAGTATTTATTGGTTCTTGCATGACCAATATTGGTCACTATCGCGCCACCGCTAAAGTTCTGGAAGGTGAACCACCCGTAAATACTAGGCTGTGGATTTGTCCTCCCACCCGCATGGATGAATACCAACTCAAAGAGGAAGGCATCTATGGTATTTTCGGAATGGCCGGTGCTCGCACCGAAATGCCAGGATGTAGTCTCTGTATGGGCAACCAGGCCAGAGTTGCAGATAATGCTACTGTATTTTCTACTTCGACTCGCAACTTTAATAACCGATTGGGGAAAGGTGCTCAAGTCTACTTAGGTTCGGCAGAGTTAGCGGCTGTTTGTTCGATGTTAGGCAAACTACCCACTGCTAATGAGTATTTACAGGTAGTCACCAAAAAAATTGACCCCTTCGCGGCTAGCCTCTACCGCTATTTAAACTTCGACCAAATTGTCGGGTTTGAAAATGAGGGGCGGATCGTATCAGCAGCAGCTATAGCGGAACTCTCGGTATGATGATCATCTATATTTGTCGGTTTTTGGCTTGGAGTATAACTTTGATTGCCGGGATTACTCTGTATCAAATCGGTAAAAGGGGCATTGACAACATCCGAAAACTACATCAAATCCCCTGTAGTCGTTGTCAGTACTTCACCGATAGCTACTATGTCAAATGCACTGTTAATCCAAAACTGGCTAATACCGAGTTAGCGATCAACTGTCATGATTTTGTCTCATCGAATGTTACAATGGTCTAGGTTGTACCCCTGATGGGTAAAACTAAGTCAGGGGCAGCCCAACATGTAATATTTCAGTCAAAGAGGCAATTATCAATGACTAAATTAAAAATTGAACGCAAGTCCTTTTCATCCCCAGATCAGCTGCAGAGAATGGCCATGATGGTGATGAATCGTTGGGGTGAAGTGTGGCCAATGGTTTCGGACAGGCATCATCATGAACAACAGATGCGTAAAGCCCAAATCAAAACTGCACTTCAACAATCTCTACCTAGACCTGTTTAAGATCTACTCTCTCCATAAATACAATCGCTAGTTGGGGTGTGAATGTTTAGTCATTCACACTCTTTTTTGGATAAACAGTCCTCTTTTATTCTAAAATTCAGCAAACATCAACTTATTTTATCGTTGAGAGCATTAACATTCGATAAGCCTAAGGCGAGAACTCGGGCTTTTACCAACTGACAAAAAGATTCGATCGGTGGTAACAAAATTCGGTCAGTAGTGGTCACTAACATTACTTGACGACTGAGGCTGATTTCTGTTGTTTGTCCACTGATATCTTGGTCTAAAGAAAATGGCAAGGGTTCAAGAGAACGAACGGTCAAACCATCATCTTGTTGAACACCAATCAAAGCTGAGCGAGGCAATAAGGCAATTAGCTGGCCCTGCTGTACTACCCCTCGAAAGGCATCCAAGGTATTTAGTTCCAACACCGCCTGGAGATTGACTCCTAATTTAGAAAACTGCTCTTGTACCAATCTTTGCATACCATAGCCATCTTTGAATACCACCTGTGGATATCGAACTAGCTCTGCCCAGGGAACTACTAGATGTTTGGCGAGGGGATGACCAATGGGCAGCAAAACTTCGATCGGCTCACTATAAAGTTCCTGTACGACCAAGTCAGCACTATTGGTAAACAGCCGATTTTGCATGACGACCGCCACATCAATCAAGCCATCGCGCATTACCTTTAAAGCTCGATCGCTACCTAAAGCCGTCACCCGTAACTGAACTTCTGGATATTGCAAACAAAATTGTTGTAAAACTGGCGGCAAAAAATAAGCACAAACCGAATGAATAGCGGCTACACAAATTTCTGGCTGCTTACCAGCCAGCAGATCATTAATTTTTGTAGTCGCTTGTTGCCATTCATCACAAATTTTGCGGGCATGAGGTAACAATTTATCGCCCGCGATGGTCAGCTTAGCCTGATTGCTACGGTGAAAGAGGGGCGATTGTAAATCGGCTTCTAGCGCTTGAATTTGCCGACTCACTGTCGATTGGGTAAGACCACATCGCCGCGCAGCCTGCAGAAAACTATGAGTTTCGACAATAGCTAAAAATGTTTGTAGCTGCTCAACACGCATATAGCAAAGCCATCCCAAAACC
>JAGVCD010000253.1 GCA_020059425.1 Chamaesiphon sp.
AGAATATTTCTAGACTAGAACAAGCCAAAATTCTGATCGATCGACCAACACCACAGCCAATCAGGGAAACAACATCAACCAGCTACTACAAAACCTACAAATCCATGCCCTAACGAAGAGACACTGCTATACTGAACCCATTCAGCCTAAATAGTTGAGTTCCAGATTGCTACCGATACTCAGGAGGTTGAGATGCTTAGAACCGATGTAATTCAAAAAATAATTGACCACAAAAAAGCCCAAAGATACCTCGAAATAGGTGTGAATAATGGCGACAACTTCTTTCCGATCGAAGTAGACCAAAAAATTGCCGTAGATCCCAGCTTTGCCTTCTCCCCAGAACGCCAAAAAGAATGGGAAACCATGAATCCATACAACGCTAAAGCCCAATACGTCACCGCCACCAGCGACGACTTTTTTGCCAAGGCCGAAGAGATCGATCGCTTCGATGTCGTATTTATTGATGGATTGCATACCTACGCCCAATCTTTGCAAGATGTTCTCAACTCCTTAGACAAACTCAGTGACAACGGCGTAATCGTCATGCACGATTGCAAACCGCCCCACGTCGCTGCGGCTTGTCCTGCCCCATCTTTGCAAGCAGCCGAAGAACTGCAAAAAGACGAAAAAACCAAAACTCCGGGCTGGACTGGCGAATGGTGTGGTGATGTTTGGAAAACCATCTGTCATCTTAGAAGCCAACGTCAAGACTTAAGAGTATTTGTATTAGATTGTGACTACGGCTTAGGAGTAGTTATGAAAGGAAAACCTGACAACAATCTAAAATTGAGTCAAGCAGCACTAGAGGCTATGACTTATGACGAAGTATTCAACAGCGATGGCAGTCTTTTGAATCTCAAAGATGAAAACTATCTATTTGAGTTTTTGAAGACAATTTAATCTATTGTCGGTAGTAAATTTTCGTAGCGGTTAAACTTTATGAAAATTGCCTTAGTTAGTAGCGGCTACAATCCTGCACCGCCGCTGTCAAATTCTATTTTAACTTTACTCCAAGAGTACAAGCATTACTCGGAGATAAATGGGCATCAGGTAGACATTTTTAATCATCAGGATGTACATCAGGTCATAGACGAAATCAATGATCACGGCTATGACTTTGTGCATTTGCATGATGGTAGCTTCGTCTTGGATTTCAACCAGATGCTTCAGCAAAGATTTTGTTTTACATCTCATGCCGGACATCTATTGAAATCCGATCAATGGAGTGAAAAATTTAAGCAAGAATTTGAATCTTACTTGGATGCCCCAGGAATTATTGCTCTTTCGCCAGTATCAAAACAGCTTTTTTTAGATGCTGGGTATGCTGGGTATATCTCAACACAAGCGAATGGGATTGATACTCAAAAAATCAATCGTCAAGAGCAAGGGAATGGTAAGGCTATTTGCTTAGGCTGGATTCAACCCCGCAAGCAACAACGACTGTTGGCTGAAATGGTCGATGGTCAGATTGCTATAGATTTTGTGGGACCATTAGATGATCGTGATTTCAGGGAAGGGAAAACCACTAAATATCTGGGAGTATGGAGTCTGCCAGAGGTTTATCAGCGGCTCACTGAATATAGTTGTTTAGTGCTAATTAGTAAGGGAGAAGTAGCACCACTAGTGGTGTTAGAAGCAATGGCCGCTGGCTTGGGTATTGTTGTTTCCGAATCAGCCAGCGCTAATTTGCACCCCCAAGATTTTATTAAGGTATTACCAGATGAAATTTTGACTAATTCCACTCCAGACAATCAACAAATTGTCTGTGAATCGATCGAACAACTGATCAAAAATAATCCATCATCACGACCAGAGATTGCGGCTTATGCCCAAGAGCATTTTGATTTTAGTCAGATCATCAAGAGCTACGGTCGTAGTGTGGATGAGTTTATCCATTTTTAGACTCTGAGCCGGGTATCGTAGGTTTTGATTTAGCCAGGGTTTGATGAGCCAGATCAACAACTTCCCTGATTTCTGTTAAGGTCGGAGAAACTGCCAGGCTTTCCATATTCAACCACAGTAAATACTCAATATTGCCTGCTGGACCCGTCAAGGGCGAAAAAGTTAACCCCCGATATTGCCAACCCAGTCTTTGCGCTGCAACTAATACTTGTTCGATCGCCCCAGCCTGAGCAACAGGATCACGCACTACACCTTTTTTGCCGATCGCTTCTCGCCCTACTTCAAACTGGGGTTTTACCAATAACACCATTTCACGCGGCGCCATCAGCAGCTCCCACAAAGCCGGTAAAACTTTATCCAAAGAAATAAACGACACATCTACTACCCCTAAATCAGGGCGATCGGCATCAGCTGCATATAAATCAGTCGCAGTTAAGTGGCGCAGATTCACTCGTTCGCGCAGTACCAAACGCTCGTCAGTACGAATTTTCCAATCCACTTGGCCATAACCCACATCAATACCATACACTTGCTTAGCTCCAGCTTGGAATAAGCAATCGGTAAAGCCGCCGGTGGAAATGCCACCATCTAGACAAATGCGACCTGTCGCCGAGATCCCAAATTCGGTTAGGGCTTTGGCTAATTTTTCACCCCCACGCGAGACGTAAGGTGGTCGATATTGCAGCTCAATCAGGGCATCTAAGGCCACTTCCGTACCAACTTTGTCGATCACCTGATGATTGACTTGCACTTCTCCCGCTTGAATGAGCCGCTGTGCCAGTTGCCGAGAGGGACAAAGATTGAGTTCGACCAACAGTTTATCGAGGCGTTGCTTTTTCACGGGCACTAAAAGTTTTGAGTTAAAATAACGGCATATCCGCTGTTCTTGATCTCTAGCTTATATGAGGCGCGGCCATGTGTATTTGTATTAATTGTGAATATGTCGATCGCTGCTCTACTTACCATGCAGTCGAAGGGCAGCATGAGCAGGCACATTTGACAGAATATCCCGATTTTGAGGCCAATGAGCCCAGCATTAATGTCAATATTCGGCCAGTGGCTGATTATGTGGAAATGGAATGGGATGTGGTGGGTTGTTTGAGTTTTAAGCAAGATCAAGGAAAATGGGCCAGGCTAAGACCCGGTGAACTCATTCCAACTTGAGAGATTTTATGGCTGAATTTGTTTTTGGATTGGATGTAGGCGGAACTGGTATTCAGTTTGGTCTCTTTAAAGTATCACCTGATAGAAGACTTGAAAAAAATCATGTTTGGCAAGGTAATTTATCAACAAACAAAAGTGTTAATCCTCACGTTACACAAATAGCAACTCTGGTTCAAATGGCGATAGCGGCGGCAAATGAACACAATGGTAATTTAGTAGGTATAGGTGTTGCTAGTCCTGGTCGTTTTAGAAAAGCCATTATTCTACCAGGCACTAGCCCTAACATGGGTCTAACACCTAATGAGTTTGACGGGGTGTGTCTCAAACAACGATATATTGAAGCTTGTAGTCAAATCAGCATTCATGACATACCTATTGTTGTTCGCAATGACGCTGATGCCATGACGCTGGGATTACTGGAGCAGCACGCACTATCTCCAGCAACATTTCCTGATCAAAATAACCAAACAGTTAATATAACGAAGCAAACTACGATCGGCTATCTTGGTCTTGGGACTGGACTAGGTAATTCCTTTAGACGGAATCGACATTTCATCAACGACGGTCATTTGAGTCAAATTTTAATCGCTATAGATCCTGAAGACGTAGCCGAATTCTCTACAGTTTATCTGATACGTGGAGAAGAGATGCTCTACTTTAATACCGAAGAACTTGAAGCAAATTTAGAGTCTTTAGTTTGTATGCCTACATTCAGAGCTTTAGCTGGCCTCAATGGGGACGAATTTTTAGACACCAGTATTCTAAGGCACCAACAAGCGATCGACTTAGTGGGTAAATACCTGGCCAAAGGCATGATTGCGGTCAGCAATGGCGATATTCGAGATATCAATCCAGACAATCAATGGACTCCTGAACAAATAGAAGATGCGAGACGTACCATCGTATATTTGCTGGGTGGTGCGGTGATGCGCGACAGTGATGTTGCTCATCGACTGGCAACAGCTATTGAACAAACGTTAAGGTCAATACTTGGTGATAATCATGGCATCCAGGTAGTGTCAATGGGGTGTGATAACCCTGCTGTTTATGCAGCAGCACAGCTTTTCAACAGTGCAGAGAATTCCATTATTTGATCGTGGATTTTGGCATAATGTCTTGCTCTGAAGATATCAAGATTCAATCGAGCAGCAACTCACTAGTATGACCGGCGACAATTTGTAGTGAACCGCTACTAGAGATCGCCCAAACTCTGGTAAAACGGATATTTTGATCGAATGGTATACCACCATAGGTACCTAAGACATGCATCAACACTGAAACGACTGTAAACCCCGGATTAACTTGAATATGTCGATCGGAGGGAGTAATGTCAGTAAACTTCAAAAATCTTGACCGATGTGCCGCCAGATCTTCTTGATTGGTAACGATTTGGCCAAAATGATTTGTGAATAATAACTCAGGTGCAATTAAGGCATCTAGTTCAGCGATATCAGAGTGCAACATCGCTTGTCTGAGCCGCTCTTCCATCGCAATAATTTGAGATTGCTGATTATCGATCATAAAATCTCCAGGCGATCATTTAAATTTGACTTTGGACAAGATTCGGGCTGAAAAGGGATGAACAGTATGTAAAAAAAGGATTTAGCAAGTGGGTGAGTTTCAGGTGCAACAAATCTGAAAATGTCCAAATCCCAAGTATGAGCTGCACTTATTGGAGTTTGGCGATTGTTGCCCCCGGATTCCAGTAAGCCCGTAAAGTTTGAATTTGACCAGCGGCATTAAACTCAAATAAATCGATCCCGGCAAAGGTAACAGCAACTCCATTTTTGCCAGTACCTCGCCCCGACCATTTCACGGCAGCTTCGTTACCATTAATTGCTGTGAAATCTGCGGCTAATTCTATGTCTGTGAAAAAAGCACCTATTTGCTGAAAACCTTGTAGTAGTCCAGCGTGGCCTTCTAAAGCTGGACCATCGGCAGGATCATAACTGATCGTGTCTAAGGCAAAACAAGCGACCATTTCTGCAGCTTTGTTGGTAGAGCGGGTGGCCGCAAAGTATTGATCGATCGTTGCCTGAATTTTTTCGGCAGATAAAACTGTAATTGTGTTAGACATCATTAATTTCTCCAGGTTGATTATTTAGCGGAATTTTCTGGGCAGCAGTTAGATTAAAATTATAGTTAGTTAATTAACTACCAATATTGTAGCCAGCTCCAATCAAGATGCCAATATCGGCGTTCCGATCGCTCGGGAACCCGGCGTTGATGCGAACTGTGCCGGTAAAGTTCGGGGAAAGGGGAATGTCAATACCGCCAGAGATAGCTGGACTGATGAATAAACCTTCGTTGTAGCGCAGCATGGCTCCGCCACCAATGAAAGGAGAAACAGTTATTTCTCCAGCCTGGTTACGGATGGGAAATTCAGCAGTAAGGATAATCATGGAAGTGGCTGCGCCGTTACCAAATAGGACAGTAGCATCGTGCAAGGACAGGTTTTCGGTGAATCCGACTTTGCTGAGAATTACCAGACCGCCGCCGGTACCAAGGGAAGTGGTATTACCGTTTAGTCCAATGCCACTGCCAATTCCCAAATAACTGGTTGGACCTTTGCTTGGTGGGGCAGACTGAGCAGCTGCTGGTAATGCTTGGAGAGCACTGCAAATCACCAGACCACTGAGACTTAGTTCTAGAAACTTGATCAAAAAAGATGGGCGCATGAGTGTGAAACGATGTGAACTATATATCTATACGCTCCGCAAAAGCTGCTGGATCTGTGTGGTAAGGTAAATATTAGTATTTTGAAAATTCATGGTGTATCAAAATTGAGTAATGATACTTCCTTATCAATTAAATAATCGACATATTTTGCGGCTAATATGCCTAGACGATGCGGCAGAGCTATTTGCTCTGACTGACACCAATCGAGAATATTTGCGGCAATGGTTACCCTGGCTTGATCGAACACAATCAGTTGACGATACCGAAGAATTTATTGAGTTAATGCTTGGCCAACAGGCAGCTCAACAAAGCCTAACTGCTGTGATTCTCTATGATGGAGCAATTGTTGGACTAGTTGGCCATAACAAAATCGATCAGCTAAATCGCATTGGCTATATTGGCTATTGGTTGGGAGCAGCTCATCAGGGCAAAGGTTTAATGACAGCTTCTTGTCGGGCACTGATTGAATATAGCTTCGCCACCCTCTATCTCGATCGCCTAATTATTGCTTGTGCCACCAAAAATTATCCCAGCCGCGCCATCCCAGAGAGACTGGGTTTTACCCACGAAGGTGCTACTCAAAATGCCGAGTGGTTGTATGATCGTTTTGTCGATCACCAAATCTATGCCCTGCGGCGCTCCCCAAATCAATAACTACGAGTGGTTAATCTCAGTTAATATGGTGGAGTGGAAATGTAAATGACTATGAGAATTCTCACTCACTGACGGCTGATGGCGATGATGATGGCCTTCGTTATGCAAGTGATTATGTTCATGCCACATTCCAGTATCTGTATTAGTCAATTGGCGAGGTTGCAGGACAACATACACCACTATTAATAAAACCAATCCCATTAAGCTACTGTATAAAAAATTATGGTTGGGCGCATGGCTCCCAATCCATCCGGCCAAAGGATAGGCAAATACCCACCACAAATGACTCCAGGCAAAATGGGCACC
>JAGVCD010000172.1 GCA_020059425.1 Chamaesiphon sp.
AATGACGAGATAGTCTTTGGCGATCGCTCGGTACTCGGTTTTCATCTCGATAGCCATAGTATAGTCCGTGCAGAATGAAGACCTTATCCCAAAAAGTTCTTTGGGCATCAATGGTAATGATGCTGGGAACCGAAAAATCCCAGTCTGTGAGAATAGGAGAGATTAACGGCTCGATTGAATGTTTTTGATGGGGATCAACCGCAGAACGTTCTCCCCCTTCTAGTTTTACAGTTGGCTGCACATATTCATCATTTTCAAATAAAGAAGGATAGTACAAAAGTAAAGTTGATCGATCATTTTCATCGATCGCGATCGAACACTCCGCAGATAACCGAACTACAGCTTGCTCCAAGTCACTTTTTAGATTGCTGCAAATATATTCAGAAGTCTTCCCCTTTATTTTCTTAGATAAATCTTCTCTCTTGCTTTTGGATAGACTTGAAATTTGATCGCTTTCAAAGCCAAGATCCTCCGAGAAAATTGTAAAATCTACATCCTCAGAAAATCTCTGAATTAATCCATACACTTTGGAGAGAGAAGTGCCGCCCTTGAATAAAATTCGAGGATGTTGTTGGGTTGAGCCGTTATAGAGAATATCTAGAATGACAGACACCCAGAAATCTTTCTCGATGTAGGTTGCTCTTGTATCCAGGCTCTCCGCTGCTGCTTCAAAAACATCCCGGCGATCGTCCACTGATAACATTAGGAATCGCTGAAATGATTCATTCATGCCATCGCGTTCCCATCGCTACAGAAATCACGCACGATCGCTTTCATCCACAGGGGTAGAGAGTCTACATCTTTCATCAAGTCGGCTTTAACTAAATCGGATGTATTCGATCGCAAGATATCGACAACGCTTGGATCCTGAGCTGCTGTGTTTCCCAGCCATGACAAAGCTCGGATAACGCGATCGCCAGGACGATCGATCCATTTCATGATTTTTTGATGAATGTGTTGCAGGCGAACAGTGCGATCGCCAATTTTGATTTTTTTGGAAGCACCGTCAGTAATATAAGTGTTTTTGGCGGGTACGGCGTTAGTTAGACCGAGTTGATTGGCCGCAACGATGCCATCGGGTGCAATTTTGGTATGATTCCGTCGGGAAATGGCTTGAACAGCAGTGTCGATATTTGGCGGGGCGGGTCGATTGAGAATGCTACTAATGCGCGGGAAGTCGTATAAGCCTCGGCTGATTCGTCGAAGGATGCCTTTTTTGACTAATCGCGCTAGCACTTGATCGATCGCTGCACGATTTCCTAGGTCGAGGAAGTCTTTTGGAGTACATGCCCATTTTCCACGACCGTGGCCTTTGATGCGACGCATGATTTTAGTGGCTAGGCTCAGCATTTCATTTTGCCTTAAAATATCTTGACCTACTGTATGAATTTTAGCTTGTTTTTCTGACACTGACAAGCCTGAAATCTACAGTCAAAGGTATTTATAGCTAAAATCACCCAATAGATTATACGAAAAACTAGATTTTCATTGTGTTTTCTTTTAGTCATCAGGGACGGATTTCCATCATGCGCTCAGGATTAGCCAGTTCTTGGAAGCCAAATTGCTTGTACAGACCATGCGCGTCTCTGGTAGCCAACAAAAAACGTCGCAGATTCTGAAGCTCTTCATGTCCTTGAATAGCTTCCGTCAGCCACTTGGACAGCCCTTGACCGCGATGTGGTTCCAGAATATAGACATCTGCAAGATATGCGAACGTAGCTTTGTCTGTGACCACCCGCCCAAAACCAACTTGTTCTGCACCGTGGAATAACCCGAAAGGCAACGAGTTTTGAATAGATCGCTCCACTATCTCGATCGATACCCCCGGCGACCAATAACTCCTCGTTAGGAAGGCATGAATAGCCGCCAAATCAAGACAATTTCGGTCAGTCGTGATGGTGTATCCAGCTGGGTGGGTAGCAATTAACATTAAAATAGTAGAGTTTGATTAGTGTGACATGAGCAAAAAGCCCGGTCTTGCAACCAGGCTTTATTTTAATTTCTATTTCCAAGTTCATTACTGAAAAACGGACTAGACAGCCTCAATATTCTTCTCGCCAGTCCGAATTCGCACCACTTGATCGATCGAACTGACAAAGATTTTGCCGTCGCCAATTTCACCAGTACGTGCCGCCGCAATAATTTTATCAATCACCATATCGACCTGACTATCTTCGACAACGATTTCTACTTTGAGTTTTTGCAGGAATTCAACAGTGTATTCCGATCCCCGATATCTCTCAGTCTGGCCTTTTTGCCGACCAAACCCGCGCACTTCGGATACGGTCATCCCGATGATACCGGCGTTTACTAACGCAATCTTTACTTCGTCTAATTTGAAGGGACGAATAATTGCCTCGATTTTTCTCATGATGGTGGGATTCCTCGGTAATGGCCTATAAGGGCTTAAAATTTTTATTTGTTAGCTAATAACAGATTTTTAACACTCTTACTAGCGATAATTGTGTAACTTTAGATACACAATTGAGATATGTAAATTGATGAAATTATCTCTGGGAATAGATTTTGGCACATCTGGCGCTCGATCGGCGGTTATTGATAATGATTGTAATATCTGCTGGTTAAATAATCAGCCATTTGTAGTATCTGCTTCGTCATTAGAGCAGGTTTGGGCGCAAACCTTATGGCAGTTGATCGCTCGCATCCCGCCAGCCATCAAAAATAATATTGGTCGGATCGCGATCGATGGCACTTCTTCGACGGTTTTGTTGTGTGATGTAGCGGGTCAGGTCTTGGGCGAACCATTGCTGTACAACGATGATCGAGGCAAAATTGGGCTAGAGCAAGTGAGATCGATCGCCCCCGCCGCACATTCAGTGATTAGCGCGACCTCTAGTTTTACCAAGTTACTGTGGTATGCGCAGCAGCCCTACTTCGCCCAGGCACAATATTTTTTGCACCAAGCTGATTGGTTAGCCTCCTTACTACATGGTCAACTGGGAATCAGCGACTACCATAATGCCCTGAAATTGGGCTATGACGTGGTTAATTTAGAATATCCAGGCTGGTTGCAAACAACTCCTTTTTTCCCTCTTTTGCCGCAGATTCTGACACCCGGTCAGCCGATCGCCACACTGTTGCCAGATGTGTCTCAGCAGTTAGGTTTATCGGCAGATTGCCTAGTCTGTGCCGGAACGACCGATAGCATTGCTGCTTTTGCAGCAGCAGGGGCAAATCAACCGGGGCAGGCCGTGACTTCGCTGGGTTCTACCCTGGTGTTGAAGTTATTGAGTGAGCAGCCGATCGATCAGGCGCAGTATGGCATCTATAGCCACCGCTGGGGAGATTTATGGCTGGTGGGTGGAGCTTCTAATACGGGGGGAGCTGTGCTGCGGCATTTTTTTAGCGATCAAGAGCTAGCTGATTTGAGTAAGTCGATCGATCCCCAACAGCCCACGGATTTAGATTACTATCCGCTGTTGCGATCAGGAGAACGTTTTCCAGTTAATGACCCAGAGTTAACGCCCCGCGTTACTCCGCGACCAACGCAAGATGCAGAATTTTTAGCGGGTTTACTAACGGGGGTAGCTCGCATTGAGGCACAAGGCTATCAGCTGTTGCAAAAATTGGGTGCCCATCCGCTGACAGCTGTTTACAGCGCTGGGGGTGGCGCTAAGAACTTGGTTTGGCAGCAGATTCGTCAGCGTCAATTGCAAGTACCGATGCTGACAGCTATCAATCAGGATGCCGCTTATGGCACTGCTTTAATTGCCCAGCAAGGAATTAATTTCACAGGCAAACATCACTAATCTTCCGCAAATGTTTCGGCTAGTACACTTGACATAGCCTCTTGCTTATCTACCTTAATTGAGCAGTAGCTGGAGAAAAAGTCGTACAATGTTGTTGTACAGTTCAAAGCTTTGAATTATGTCTAATTCTGAGATAACGTATTCCCATGCTCGTGCCCATTTAGCAGAAATACTTAACCGAGTGTCTCAAGATCAAGAAATTATTACCATTACCCGTCGTGACCAGCCAGACATTGCGCTCATTGCTGCTGATGAACTATCCAGCTTGCTGGAGTCTGTTTATCTGCTCCGCAGCCCCGCCAATGCCAAGCGTTTATTTCGATCGATGGAATGGGCAAAATCAATGGCAGCTATTCCTCAAACCCTAGATGAACTTAAACAGGAGTTGTCTATTGAGCCGTAGCAAGAAAACAACTCCAGGCTTAGAAGCAACTCCGCTAACTCCCTTTTTCCCAGTTTTTAGTCCTGATTTTAGAGCTGACTTGCGCTGGTGGTATCGACAAGAACCAAAGAAGGCTGACCGCATCATGGATTTGATTACTAATGTCCTGGATGGTGATCCTTTTAGTGGCTTGGGCAAACCAGAGCTACTAAAATATGTCTCTGAATCTAATACTTGGTCTAGGCGGATAGATTTAGAACATCGCTTAGTCTATCAAATTGACCAAAATCGAATCATCTTTTTGCAAGCTCGTTACCATTATGAAAATAGTTAAGCCGTTATTTCCCAGAGATTAACTATTCAAATTCTCCCATTGCTCCCAGCCGAATAGTAATTAACTCCACATCGGTTAACGCCTCATGAGGTCCTTGCCTTGTCCCTAAAGGTGTTGTCCAAAAACACCCGGCTTTACATGGAGAGTGATAGTTTACAGTCGATCGAACGCCGCCATAATAATCCGCTCGGTTTCTGCCCAGTTGATACATTTATCAGTAACAGATACTCCATATTGCAACTGACTCAAATCCGCCGGAATCGATTGGCTACCCTCGGATAGGTGCGATTCTAACATCAGACCCACTGTCGAAGTATTGCCATTCACAATCTGTTGAATGACGCTTTCCATGACGATCGGCTGTAATCGATAATCCTTATTAGAATTGCCGTGGCTACAGTCAATTACAATGCGGGGCTTCATCCCCGCTTTTTTCAGAGCCACTTCTACTTCACCAACACTTACCGGGTCGTAGTTGGGCTTCCCTTCACCGCCGCGTAGAATCACATGACCATAGGCATTGCCGGTAGTCTGAAAAACACTGACCTGACCCTGTTGATTGATACCCAGGAAATTGTGGGGTTGCATGGCCGACTGCAAAGCATTGAGGGCTACTTTAATGCTGCCATCGGTGCCATTCTTAAAACCCACTGGCATAGAAAGACCGCTAGCCATTTCCCGATGGGTTTGGGACTCAGTGGTACGGGCACCGATCGCCGCCCAAGCAATTAGATCGCCAATGTATTGAGGCACGATCGGATCGAGGGCTTCGGTAGCGGTGGGTAAACCAATTTTGGT
>JAGVCD010000368.1 GCA_020059425.1 Chamaesiphon sp.
AACCGGATCAGCTCCGTCACATTGTGGAGTGCCAATAATGTAAAACCAGTAACTTCGTTACAGCGAATTAAGTGACACAGATAGGCCCGACTAAAGTTTTGACAAGTGTAGCAAGGACATTCGTCATCTAGGGGCGTAAAGTCCCGCTTAAATCCGGCGTTTTTGATGTTCCAGCGCTCCCCGCGCACAAAAGCCGCCCCGTGCCGCGCGACCCGAGTAGGAATCACGCAATCAAATAGATCAATGCCGGAGGCGATGGCGATCGCCATTTCTTTGTAAGTACCTACTCCCATCAAATAACGCGGCTTATCGATCGGTAACAACGGCGCAGTGGCTCGCACAATGTCGTGAATAAAATGAGCCGGTTCCCCCACACTCACTCCGCCAATCGCATAACCGGGCATATCAAATTTGCTGAGCGCTCCTGCCGCCGCTGCCCGCAGGTCTAAATGCACACCGCCTTGAACGATCGGAAACAGTGCTTGATCCTGCGGGCGTTGGTGGGCTGCAATACAACGAGCTAACCAGCGTTCAGTACGATCGGTGGCGGCGATGACTTCTTCTTTAGTGGCCGGATAGGGTGGACACTCATCAAAAGCCATAATTACATCGGCACCTAAGGCATTTTGGATCTGGATGGATTTTTCCGGCGAAATGAAAATCAGTCGTCCGTCTAGCGGCGATTTAAAAGTAACCCCTTCTTCGGTCAGTTTGCGAGTTTTGCTGAGGCTGAACACCTGAAAACCACCAGAATCAGTTAGCATCGGGCCGTGCCAATTCATGAATTTGTGCAAACCACCGGCCTCGGCGATAATATCTTCGCCTGGTCGCAGGTGCAGATGGTAGGTATTAGACAAAACCATTTGGGCTTGCGCCTGTACCAAATGCTCGGAAGTCAGGGTTTTAACTGTGGCTTGGGTACCGACAGGCATAAATCTAGGCGTTTCTACTACTCCGTGCGGCGTGGTAAAGGTACCAGCCCGCGCTCGGGTATGGCTACATTTGCCTTGACACTGAAATGTGAAGTTGCCCACAGCGATCGATCCCTAAATAACTGCTGTATCTTAGCAGTAAGAGCAATCTGAATCCTGATTTTGCCCCCTTTTACAGATGATCAATCAACCAATTACGCCCTCGGCCACCAGTAAAACCGACTTAACCCTCTGCGATGACAGCACTCCGAACACGATTTTGTTCATTGATTATGAGAATATTACACAGATTCGGCTGTCGTGTATTCAGCGCCCCAACCTCAAAATCTTTATTTTTGTGGGCTGCGCCCAGACCAAAATTCCCTTTGAGTTAGTGCGGGAAGCACATCAGTTGGGTGCCACGGTGGAATGGATTGGGGTGGAAGGAATTGGCCCCAATACTTTGGACTTTCATATTGTTTTTTATCTCGGTCAGCTCAGTCTGCAAGCCCCGCATACTAATTTTGTGATTCTGTCTCGTGATCGCGGTTTTGATCCGCTGATTCAACATCTGGGTCAATTGGGCATTGCCTGTAAACGGATCGAAAACTTAGACCTGCTGTCTCAGTCTAACGATTTAACCTATTCGCCAGATTTTTTAGCAGAGATTGCTTTGCCCAAGATATTGTCGATCGATCCCAAAAGCAGACCGAAAACCAAATCAGCGTTGTATAAATACTTGAAATCCCTGTTGGTGAAATATCAACCGAGTGAACTAGATATCGAACAATTGCTAGATATTTTGTTCGCTACTGGCAAAATCATTAAAACTCAAGGCAAAATTAACTATGATTTCCGGTCAGAGACCGATACCTCACCCAATAGAGTTAGCGGATAGCCGATCAATCTGTTGTAAGAACCACACCTAGTGGATTTCAGTAGATAACATATGATGATGTTTAGTAAATAATTCCTGACCGTAACTCACCTTCATCATCCAGGGAAACACCACTGTGTCTAACGTCACTAGCTACCTCGATTTCTTGAGTCATGTTAAAGCCGATCGCGTTCAGCAGGTTAGATTTTTAACCGGTGTGATTGAATACATCGTCACTACTGATCTTGGCGTGGAAGTTTTCAACACCCCGGCGGAAGGCGATCGCGCTGCTCTAATTGAACTACTAAAAGAACAAGGTGTGAGTTATCAAGTAGAAATTCCTACTGTGACTGCAGCTCCTAGCCCCTGGCCAGCGCTGTTAATGACCTTCAGCATCCCAGTATTAGCTTTAGCTACAGCTTGGCTGCTGCAAAAAGAAGATGGTGGTGGCAGCGGCTTAGGTGCTATGGGTGTAGGTAAAAGCAAAGCAAAGGTCTATGGTCAAGGTCAAACCGGTATTACCTTTAGCGATGTAGCTGGGGTAACTGAAGCCAAGAAAGAACTACAAGAAGTCGTGGACTTTTTGAAAAATGGTCAAAAATATCGGCGCTTAGGTGCCAAAATTCCTAAAGGGGTGTTGTTAGTGGGACCTCCGGGCACTGGTAAAACCTTGTTAGCCAAGGCGGTAGCCGGGGAAGCGGGCGTTCCTTTCTTCAGCATTTCCGGCTCGGAATTTGTGGAAGTATTTGTCGGGGTGGGCGCAGCCCGAGTCCGGGATTTATTTGCCAAAGCTAAACGCCAAGCTCCTTGTATTATTTTCATCGATGAACTAGATGCGATCGGCAAAGCTCGTAGTAACAATCCGCAAATGGGTGGCGGTAACGATGAACGGGAGCAAACTCTCAACCAGCTATTGGTAGAGATGGATGGTTTCGGTAGCAATAGTGGTGTCATTTTAATTGGCGCGACCAATCGCCCGGAAGTATTAGATGCGGCACTGCGTCGTCCTGGTCGGTTCGATCGACAAGTAACAGTCGATCGACCAGATAAATTGGGACGGGTCGCGATCTTGAAAGTCCATGCCCAGCCAGTGACTCTGGATGCCAGCGTGCAGCTAGAACAGGTGGCGACTCAAACAGCTGGTTTTAGCGGTGCCGACTTAGCTAATTTGGTCAACGAAGCGGCTTTATTGGCAGCTCGATCGGACAGACCAGCGGTATTAATGAGCGATTTTGATGCCGCCTTTGAAAGGATTGTAGCAGGCTTAGAAAATCGGGCGCGGGTGTTGAATCCGATCGAACGTAAAACTGTGGCTTACCACGAAGTCGGTCATGCGTTGGTCGGGGCTTTAACTCCGGGCGGTGGTAAGGTCAGCAAGATCTCAATTGTGCCGCGCGGTATGGGAGCCTTGGGCTATACGCTCCAAGTCCCCGAAGAAGATCGCTTCTTGTTGGTAGCTGAGGAAATTACTGGTCAAATTGCGACGCTGTTGGGTGGTCGAGTTGCCGAGGAATTGGTCTTTGGCCAGGTTTCCACGGGGGCAGCGGATGATATCCAAAAGGCCACAGATTTGGCGGAGCGAGCGATTACTCAGTATGGCATGAGTGCGGTGTTGGGGCCAGTGGCGTTCGATCGAGCGGCGAGTCAATTCATGGGTGGTAGCAATCGGCGATCGATTAGTGAAGAGTCGGCGCAGGAGATCGATCGGCAGGTGAAAGGGATGATTGACAGTGCTTATGCTACGGCCCAGCAAATTCTACAATCTAATCGGGATTTGTTGGAGTCGATTTCTGAGCAGTTGCTCGATCGAGAGATGATAGAAGGTAATGAACTTGAAGGTTTACTGGCTCAGGCACAGTATTTAGTTTAAAATTCCAACGCCAGAATAGTTATTATCAAGAAAGAGCAATATCATTTTGTATTGCTCTTTTTCACTAGATTCGGTCACATTGAATTATTGCACGAGCATAAGCCTATTCAATTAATCTGCTTGAACATCGATTATCAAATACGCTGATTGACTGACAAAAGTATTGACTCGAATCCTAAAGCCCTTACTCAAAGAGAGTTTCAGGTTTTTCAGCTTCTACATGATATTGAAAAGCCGAAAC
>JAGVCD010000029.1 GCA_020059425.1 Chamaesiphon sp.
AGCTGCTCTATTTTGGGAAACATCATGCTCCCAAGTCCCCTCCCGAAAGGACTCAGCGGTGAGTTGGTATTCTGCGATCGTAATCTTTTCATGTTGTTCCACGCGCCTATAACCTCAGCTGGATGTAATTCCTGAAATATTGATATTGGGCTTTTTCTGATCTTTTGTGATAGACACTAGACCTTCTGAATAGAAAAATATACTATAATAATAGATAATCAGAATGAAGAATAAGCTAGTCAGCGAAAGAGTAATAATGATAGCGTCAGATTTATTCAACCTCAATTAGATCTTAATACCGCCTGGACAACTGGCAGCACAATTTTGATCGATCGCCATCAGCTCGAATAATTTCTGCCCCGCCACTCTTGAGGCTTACTCTGCGCCGACAACCAAATCCGATACCAAGCAGCTGGATCAGCTAAAGGCGATAGGAAAAAAGCCCAAGGCAACTCACCACCATTAGCTGATTCGTAGGTAGGAGCGATCGCCAGCAACAGAGCAAATCGCATCACCACTAAACCCAAATTTAATACCCATAATCCCAGCATTGCCCAACTATGATTGCCCAGCAAATAACAACCCAGTGTTAGCAACAGCAAAATTAGTGGTAAGCCCTGCATCGCCCCTAGCAACCATAAATCACCCCGCAGCTGAGCTGAACTACTGGCATCCTTTAGATCTAGCGATCGACCCCATTCTCGCCAGGTTTCGGCCATACCCACATACATGCGCACTTTAAGTACCTTCGAGCCATCCCAAAAACCCACTTTGTAGCCAGCAGCGGCAATCTGCCTGGCCAAAGTTACATCATCACAAAACGAACCAGCGGCGGCTGTATAGCCATCCACAGCGGCTAACACTGAGCGCCGACAGAGAAAACATTGACCATTAGCCATCACTCGATCGGACGCACTATTCCGATCACCCGCCGCCCCAAACCGATAGATTAAAGTCATCAATAGAGCCGGTTGCAGCCACCATTCCCCTGGACTAGCTAAAATAAACTTGGGTGATAAAGACACCAAATCAAATTTATCCGCTTCTGCGGCCTGGAGCAGTCCGGCAATCATGCCCCATTGGGGTTGCGTATCCGCATCAATCCCCAGCACCCAACGACTAGACGGGGAACTAGCTAAAAAACCATTGTGTAAAGCCCAGGGGCGACCAACCCAGCCTGCTGGCAGTGGCGGATCGTTAATTAATCTGATCCGCCGATCGCGATCAGCATAGCTTTTTACTAAATCAGGGGTACCATCTTGGGAGTTGCTATCGACAATAATTGCTTCCCGCAGTTCATAGCTTTGCTTACCCAAACCCTGCAAACATGGCTCTAGTCTCTCCACTTCGTTGAGAGTCGGGATAACCACGCTCACAGCTCCCAGTAAATCGGGCGTAGGAGCTTGGGGCTGAATTGGTGGTCGCCGCCAAGGGCCACGGAGCAGACGAGACAAAAGGATTAGGACGGCGGGAATTTGGCCAATGAGGATTAATAGGACAATGATATTCTGACTAGTGTTAAAGCTGGAGTTAATCAATTACTGGTTACCGCTGGATCGATTTCTGATGTAAGTCCTCAATATTATGGCATTCCAGCTCAATCGATCGACATCTTGCTAGCTACTCTTGGCCCAGCTATTCCTGGAGATGAAGTTTAAGCAACTCCTTCTAAAGATAAGAATTCATCGGACACCAGCTGATCTGGTACCAGTTTTAGCTCGGTCATTAAAGATTCACCACCTAGCTGGTGCCTAGTTTCCACCACTGTCCAGACTTCTTCCCACTGCTGAGCAATGACTATTTGCATTCGATCGATCTGGTCTGGAATAAAACCGGTTTTGTATCTTGATTTTAGTTGGTTCATGGGAGCCATCCTTTAGTAAATCTTAGGTTTAAGATGTGGTTTAACGCCACTCTGGTGAAAATCTGGTCGATCGTTCAGCCCAGAGACTGGCTGATTTAGATACCTCTGCGGGAGAGTAAGCAATTGTTTCTTTACCCTCGATTTGATCGGATGGATCATTAATATGCACTGTTTCCAGGTCAGTGTAATGTTGCTGGGTCTGGAGAATATAGTTTGGAGCTGCCATGATTTTCCTGGGGCTAAGATTTAATAATTTGCATTGAGGCGGAGTAAATACATGGTGGATATCACCACTACAATATCGAACACTCATTGATACTGGATTTAGTGTGAATGTTTCCAACCAAAACTTTGACCACTCTCAGTTCGCTGGATATTGCTTTGGGCATAATCACAGTCAAGAGACCATCTACTATTTCAGCGGTGACATGCTCTTGCTGGATGGCTGTGGGTAAGGGCACTACCCGCGAAAACTTACCATAATGAAATTCTGATCGCAGGATACTTTCATCACTAATTGCTGGCTGTTCTTCATATTCACCAGTTAAGAAAACGGCATTGTCGCTAATCTGAATATCTAATTGTTTGGATACTAGTCCGGGCACTTGGGCTTGCAGAATCAGCTCTGTTTTGTTATTGCGCAGCTCAATCGCTGGCATCCAAGGGGTTTGGGCCTCTCTCATTTTAGAAAACATACCTAGACCTGGTTCTTCGCGTACAGTTTCATCAAAGACCCGATCAATCAAACGATCTAAACCATTTAGCTGTTCTTGAGATTGCCATTGAATTGGTAACATAAGCACACTCTTATAATCTAATTAATTATTAATTGATGATCGCTCAGATTTGGTAGTTAGCCTATTTTCCCCTCACTCAATTGCAGAGTAGATCAACAAGTTGAGGAACTTGTGAGGATGCAAA
>JAGVCD010000097.1 GCA_020059425.1 Chamaesiphon sp.
CCATCGACAAGCCTTGCTCACCATCCACCGCGCTCACCACCTCATAGCCTTTACGTGCCAAACGGCGCACTAACATATCTAAATTGAGTTCATTATCTTCGACGATTAAAATTTTAGCCATGATTTAAATAGTTGAATAAGTAAACTGTTCAATTAGTGATTGCACTTCAGTAATCAGTTGTTGTTTATTGTATTTGCCTTTTTGAAAAATATTCGTAACTTGTGCGGTTAAAAGTCCCTGCTCGACTGTGGTCAAATCCATCGCCGTCACTACGATGATGGGGATTTCATGCCAATTCGGGTTCTGCCGTACTGTTTTAATTACCTCAAAACCATCCATCTCCGGCATCATCAGATCCAAAAGGATAATTAGCGGTTGCTCGGATTGGATACAATCGATCGCCTTCAGGCCATTGGCAGCAGACCGAACAGTCCAGCCTTCTTGTACCAACATCCGGCAGAGCATTTCTCGAGAAGCTTCATCATCTTCCACCACCAAAATGCAGCCTTGCTCGCTTCTGCCGATATGTTTATCGAGCACATTAACTAGTCGCTGTTTATCAACTGGTTTAACCAAATAATCTGCAGCTCCTAAAGTTTGAGCTAGATGACGATCCTCGACAATACTGCTCATTACCACTGGAATATTAGTAAGCTTAGGATTATTTTTTAGCCTTACTAAGGTCTCCCAGCCATCCATTTCAGGCATCATAACATCAAGCGTAATCAAATCAGGCACTATTTCTAGAGCCATCTGCAAACCTTGCTGACCATTAGTAGCCAGAGCTACATTATAACCTTCTCCGCTCAGATAACGATGTAAAAACCGACGATCATTATGATTATCATCAATTACCAACACTGTCTTGGTATAGTGCGGATTGAAAATCCCTGAAGGAGTATTATTATCATCAAAAGAACTAGTGACATCATCTTCAAACTGTTGGGCAATTTGGGGAAGATTCAAAGTAAAAGTAGAACCTTTCCCATATTCACTCTCTACCAAAATCTCACCATTCATCATGGCGGCAAATTGCTTGGTAATAGCTAGTCCCAGACCCGTCCCACCATATTTACGAGTGGTAGAATTATCTGCTTGGGAAAATGCTCGAAACAGCTTCTTTAGCTGATCTGGCTTCATCCCGATACCTGTATCGCTGACTTTAAAGGAAATTATTTTTTCCCCGGCATCACTTATTTCTTTAGTGATGCTTAATTGAATATGGCCAGCATGGGTGAATTTACTAGCATTACTTAAAAGATTAAATAAACTTTGCTGAACCTTGGTTAAATCACTGCGCATTAAACCAACATCTTTAGCACAGCTTAAAATGATTTTATTATTGTTCTTACTGCACACTGGCTGAACAGTATGAATCACGTCTTGAGCTAATTTTGTAACATCAAAAGATTCAAAGTACAAACTCATTTTGCCAGATTCAATCTTGGCTAAATCAAGAACATCATTAATCAAATTAAGAAGATGTTTTCCAGCATTGCGAATTTTCTGCAAGTCACGAATTAGCTCGACTTGACCGTCTTCTTCGGCATCTTCTTCTAAAATTTCACTGTAACCAATAATGGCATTGAGGGGAGTTCGTAACTCATGGCTCATATTGGCCAAAAATTCACTCTTGATTCGGTTCGCATCCTCGGCTCTTTCTCGGGCTTCATCAGCAATCTTGACGTGGTGTGCCAACAAGCTTTCCATCAGCTTGCGTTCTCGAATCTCATCACTGAGTTGATCGTTAATGGACTGGAGATCCATAGTGCGTTTTTCAACTTTACTTTCTAATTTTTGATTGAGTCTTAATAGTTTATCTTCTAATTTCTTGAAGTCATCAATATTTTTTTCGGTCTTGTTTCTATCTTTAATATCATTACGAATAACTATTACAGCACAGGCAGTAGCCATGACCATGATCAACTGCAATACACTACTTATATATAATGTCGGTGGTGCATTTTTGCCGAAAGAGATGTAACTAGAATACAAACTAGCTCCTAACACGCCGAAATTGAGTATTGCAACGTAGTAATAAAATTGAGTATATTTAGAATCTAGATTAAATTTTCTCATTCACTAATGCACCGTAATCAAAATATTGATCGAACTAAACCTTGCTTAGCTAAGGATTCCCCAGTTAGTCTCGACCAAATTCAGTATTAATACGCAAGTTACTGCCTGATTTAATCGATAATGCTAATATCTCAGACCTATCCAAAATCATGATGACCATTTCTGCTGACGCGATTAAGTACGATGAGCGCGGGCTAGTACCTGCTATTGTTCAAGATTATTTGGACGGTACAGTATTAATGATGGCTTGGATGAATCAAGAATCGTTATCAAAGACGATCGATACCGGCGAAACATGGTTTTGGAGCAGATCTCGGCAGGAATTTTGGCACAAAGGGGCTACTTCTGGTCATTTGCAAAAGGTTAAAGGTTTGCGTTACGACTGCGATAGTGATGCTTTGCTGGTGACCGTCGAACAAGTTGGTGATGTCGCTTGTCATACTGGTGAACGCAGTTGTTTTCATCAAATCGAGGGTGGCAAGGTTGCTCCCCCCGCTGATACGCTGTCTAATCTGTATCAGGTGATTGTCGATCGAAGGGAAAATCCGGTGGCTGGTTCCTATACTGCCAGTTTGTTTGCTGGTGGCGATAATAAAATCTTAAAAAAAATCGGTGAAGAATCTGCCGAAGTAGTGATGGCTTGCAAAGATGATCAACCCGATGAGATTGCGGGTGAAGTTGCGGACTTGTTTTATCATGCGCTGGTGGCATTAGCCCATCATCAGGTGGATTTACGGGCAGTTTATGCCAAACTGGATAGCCGCAAAGGCTAATTGTGATGGATTTGTCTCAAATTGGGAATATCCATATTTTTCAGGTGCCGATCGATATCTCCATGCTCACAACTATTCGTCAGCAGCTGTGGGCAAATATTGATAGGTCCCCAGATATCTATAATTTGGTGGCAGCTCATTTGGTGCAATGTAAAAGGATCGATCGGCAACCTGTAACTTACCTAAGTGCTTTGCCACATCAGTTACTACCCAGTAATCCTAATTCGTCACTACAAATATTAGGTAATCATTTGCTAGAGCATTTAGCGGCTAATCATTACGATGCACCAACTGCCCATTGGCAAGGTACCGTCAACAATCAAGGCTATTTATATTTACAGCCTGATGATGAGGCGATCGCTGCTTGGTTAAACCAGTTACTAAATACTAAAAATTCAGCACTCAATAGCAACTCTTTGCTTCTTCGCAGTGATTCATCAATTACTTTGCAATATATCTACACCCGTTGTAATCAGCTACTACAAACCACCCAAGCTGATATTTTGCCGCTCAGTAAAACAGCAATAACAGCTGCTACCACCAGTGAAATAAAGCTGATCGGCGCAGTTTTAGATATTTGGGATGATGCTTTGATTGATTCAATTTCAAAAAATACCGATAACCAGAAGATGCTATCTCTTAGCCAACAATTAGTAGAACAATTTTTAGAGTTTGAAAAGTATTGTTGTATGAGCGCTAAAAGCAATCAGCTATCTAGAAATTTCAACTTTAGCTTGATGGCGGTAGTCCAAAAAACGGTGAAAATTATCCTGCACCAATACTGGGGAATAGAGCCACACCAGTATTGGTAAGCTGTCAACTACTCAGAAATCACAGCGCTTTAGCATTAACCTTGATTTTGGTTGCGACGAAATAATCTCCTCGATCGTCTACTTCAATTTGCCCTAAAGATTCATCACCAGTGATCAAGCGTGCGCCCCGTCTGCGGGTGAAATAGCTCCAGGTCCACTGAATAAATACCACCAATTTATTATCAAATTCAATCAAATAATAAATATGGACAAATACCCAAATCAACCAGGCAAAGAAACCGGAAAACTTCACGGCTCCAAAGTCAGCCACTGCCGCATGGCGACCAATCACCGATAAACTACCAGCATCAAAATATTCAAAGGCTGGCAAACTTTCCCCAACTAAGCGCTTGGCAATTAACTCCGCTACATATTTACCTTCTTGGGTGGCCACCGGGGCTACCCCGGCCAGCGGCTTACCATCTGGCTTAGTAAAGTTTGCCAAATCACCAATTACAAAAATTTGCGGATATCCTTTGACACTCAAATCTGATTCCACCATCACCCGTCCCACTCGATCGAGTTCGGTGCCGGTATGATCAGCTAAAATTTTACCCATCGCCGAAGCCTTCACTCCAGCAGCCCACAAAACAGTCCGTGCTGCTACTGTTTCAGTATTTTCACCCTGACGAATTGTCACGATGTTGTCTTCAATATTAGTCACCATTGCTTTAGTTTGGATCTTCACCCCCAAACCTACCAAGGAAGCTTCCGCCTTAGCTGATAGCTCGGGAGCATAAGGAGGCAATACCCGATCCATCCCCTCCACCAATACAATCTTGGTTTCGGCAGTATTAATGCTGCGAAAATCTTTCTTAAGGGTACTGTAGGCTAGTTCGGCGATCGCCCCAGCTAATTCAACGCCAGTTGGTCCACCGCCCACAATCATGAAAGTAAGCCAAGCCTTCCGCTTTTCAGGGTCGGTTTCTTTTTCGGCGGCTTCAAAAGCCATGAATATCCGGCGACGCATTTCTAGCGCATCTTCTACCGTTTTTAGTCCGGGAGCATTGGGTGCCCACTGGTCGTTGCCAAAATAGTGATGACTTACCCCAGTGGCGATAATCAAGGTGTCGTAATTGATTTCACCTTTATTCAAAAAAATCTTCTGCTTAACCGGGTCAACATCTTTGACCTCACCCATCAATACACTGATGTTTTTGTACTTATTGAGGATCGATCGCAGTGGGGAGGAAATATCGGAAGGTGATAGGCTGCCGGTGGCTACCTGATACAAGAGCGGCTGAAAAAGATGGAAATTACGCTTATCAATCAGCGTTACTTTAACAGGAGCATCAGCGGAGATGTGACCTAAGGTTTGTGCTGCATGAAGTCCGCCAAAACCGCCGCCGATAATAACAACGTGGTGGGGGAATTTTTTTGCAACTTCAGTGGTCATAATATTTAAAGTTTCCTAGATTCAATCTTAGTAGGGAAGTGTTAAGTCACTGACCCAAAAGATTTAGG
>JAGVCD010000336.1 GCA_020059425.1 Chamaesiphon sp.
CCTCTCCACCCAATAAAATTTGGCGCAAAAATTGACCAATGAACGGCACACTCTCAATAATCGACAGCTCAATTTTCAGCCGCCAGTAACCCAACTGCGACCACTCCAAATTCATCGCTGTCCAACCCAATCCGATGGCTGTCAGCGTCAAGAAAATCCCTGATACCCAGCTCACAATCCAGCCCCCCACCAAGTGACGACCAAAAAACATCACGATAATTTGCAGCA
Organism: Chamaesiphon sp.; assembly: GCA_020059425.1. The sequence goes on from JAGVCD010000336.1 coordinate 229, forward strand.
GCGAGACCGCAATTAAACCATTGCCTGCAATATCATGCAGACTTCTCACTAACCAACCATTAGAAACTTGATTATTAATGTACTCGATCGAAGAATGGGCGGTCGTAGTACCGGGAGTGTAGTAAAAAGCGATCAGCACCCCCGTCACAGCGGCCAATAAACATAATGTAAAAATGGCGATCGCTAGCATGGTAGCTAGTTTTCGCAGTAGAGAATTGTAACGCGCAGTATTCATAAGTAATACCTTTGGCTTTGTTTACATTTCCCTATCATTGTAAACACTTTTAAGTATAAATACTTAGTGTCTTGGAAGTTTTTGGACAATCTAACCAAGTTGGTGCGGATAATGGCGGTCAGAGCGGCGATCTTGAAACCAGACTGTTACAGTTTTTTTAATAAAATATACAAATCCTCCAAACTTTCTTCGCCCTCATCATCACTTTCATCATTTTCTGCCATTGAGTTGTCAACATTTTGATCGATCGATCGAAAAGAGGATGAACCAGTGTAGCGAGATCGCTGCTTTTCAACGATTTCGATTTGAGCCTTAAGTTTGGCGATCGATTCATCGGCAGCCCGATCAACTTTATCCTCTGAAGCCGCTTCTTCAATTAGTGCCATCGGCAAATAAAAAATTGTTAGGGCTTCAATAATGAGTTTGACTTCGTTCGTAAGATATTGGTACAGCAATGTCTGCGCTGGATTTTTTTTAGAAAAGACAACATCAATTTTCTGTTTCATACATTAGACTACAGCAACAAAAAAATAATCATATAAAATAAAGATTAAGTTTTGGGAGAATCGTCCAAATCCATGTTTCCTAATTCAATAACTCTGAAATCGCCTAAAATTGACAATTGCAATGATTTTTGGACTATGACACGATGGGCGAACAACTAGCACAAGCACTGGAACCACTAGCCAGTATTTTTCGAGACTTAAATTTACCAGAACCGATCACGCATTGGGGACATCCCTTCTTTATGAGCATCGTGATGTTCGGGATGGGCGGCTATGGCATTTATTCTGGTTGGAAAGGGCGCTTAATGACCGCCACCGACCCCACCGCTGCTGCTCAACTAAAGTCCGACCACAGCAAAATTATTAGTGCGATGGTTACTTTCATGGCGATCGGCGCTACCGGCGGGATCTTATCTTTAGTCATCCAAAAGCACGCCATCATGGAAAGTCCCCACTTTCTCACGGGGATGGCGATGCTGAGTCTGTTGTTTCTGAACGGTGCCATTTCTTTCACAGGTTTTGGTGGCAACAATCCAACACTGCGCAAAGCCCACGCTTACTTTGGTAGCTTTATTCTGATTGTGATGATTGTCCATGCGATCGCTGGTCTCAAACTAGGTTTATCGATCTAGTCTGGCTGGTCATTTATTAGTATTTATGCCCAGTTGGGATAGAGTAATCTAAGCATTCTATCTCTGGCAAAAATTTAAATCGGCATGGACAATGCTCAGCGTATTGCACTCCTTTGCCTCACCTTTGCGGTGGGCTTATTGGTTAGTCCCCAATTTACCTGGGCGGTGTTTAACCAACCTTTATGGACTATTGGTGGACTAGCTTGTTTGTTGATCGCCATCTATTTTGGTGATCGCAGCAAGCGTATTAATCTGCCCCTAAAGTGGATAATAGCCACCTTAGCGGTGTTGATTAGTGCGGTTCTTTACTGCCAGTTGCGATTGCCCCAACCTAGTAGCCAAGATATTAGTCGGTTTATCAATAGCATCAATGACCAAGGGCAATCCCAGTTTTCCTCGGTCAAAGGCCTGGTCGATAGCTATCCCAAAGTTACCCGCACCAATCGATCGCAGTTTTGGCTGCAAGTTAATCAACTGACCGATATTCAAGGCGATGCCCCTGGTCCAGCCAGTACTAAACAAGTCAATGGCCGTCTCTACGTCACTGCCCCCCTGCTTAGTACGACTGGTCTGAAGCCTGGGGTGGAAGTTTTGCTCACGGGCACTCTGTATAAGCCCCAGCCTTCGCTCAATCCTGGCGGTTTGAATTTTAGCGATTACTTAGCTAGATCGGGTAGTTGGGCTGGTATGAGAGTTGCCCAACTTATTTTGCCCGATGAAAATCAAATTCGCCGCTGGGACATCGGTACCCTGCGACAGCGGATTGTGCAGGCGCAAGTGAAATGGCTAGATATTCCGGCAGGTCCGTTAGTTAGTGCGATGTCTTTGGGTGGTGATGTGGTCGATGTGCCTTTTGATGTCAAAGATTGGTTCGGGCGAGTTGGTCTAACCCATGCCTTGGCCGCCTCTGGGTTTCAGGTTTCATTGATCGTCAGCGCCGTCATTAATATCACCCAAAAATTTTTATCCAAAAAATGGCAGTTTGGTCTGGGACTGCTAGCGATCGGATTATTTGTCAGCTTGACTGGTTTTCAGCCTTCGATCTTGCGGGCAGCGGTAATGGGAGGAGCGGTCTTACTGAGTTTGTTATTAGATCAACAACTGCGCCCTTTAAATTCCTTGTTATTGGCTGGAGTACTGCTGCTGCTCTGCAACCCGATCTGGATTTGGGATGTAGGCTTTCAGCTGAGCTTTTTGGCTACCCTGGGTTTGGTGGTTAGTGCCACGCCGATTCAACGAAAACTAGACTGGTTACCCCCGACAATCGCTGAGCTAGTTGCAGTGCCCTTAGCTGCCACTATTTGGACGATGCCCATTCAGCTCTGGAATTTCAAAGTTTTGCCCCTTTATGCTTTGCCAGCCAACATTATTAGCAGTCCACTAGTGGCGATCATTAGTATTGGGGGCATGATTAGTGCCATGATTAGCGCTATTTTACCGCCCGTCGGTAGTGCGATCGCCTGGTTGTTACTGTATCCCACTCAACTACTGATTGGGATTGTGCGTACTATTGCCACTTTGCCAGGAGCCAATATGTTGGTGGGTAGTATTGGGCTAGTGCAACTAATTTTTATCTATGGCTTAATTCTGCTGGTGTGGCGAGTACCATTTTGGCAAAAGCGTTGGCACTTGGCACTGTTGGTGGCGATTTTCGCTGTGATGGTTCCGTTATGGATTAACAAAAATCAAGAGCTGAAAATCACCGCACTAGCCAGCGGAGAAGATCAAGTATTAGTTGTGCAAAATCACTATCAAACCACGCTGATCAATGCTGGTAATAGCGAAACTGCGCGGTTTACTGTTTTACCTTTTTTGACCCATGAAGCAATTAATGAGCTGCACCAAGCGATCGGACTGCACCAAAATCGGGATGTTAATAAAGGTTGGCAAACTATTGGCAACTCGATATCGATCAATAAATTCTATACTCCAGCCAGCAGCTCCAGCCCCGCACCCATTGTCCGCAATGCGCTAATCTTGAACACCGATCGGATGGAATTAGGTAACTGTGTCACTAAACTTTGGAATGCTCAGCCCCCCTTACTAGCCCTAGATATTGCTCAACAGCATTGGTTGATTATTGGTAACTTACCCCTTGATCAACAGCGGGATTTAGCCCCCCAATTGCAACCGGTCGAAAGTATTTACTGGCCAGGAGGAAAATTGACTAATGAGCTCATGAAAATAATTAGGCCGCAGGTCGCGATCGCATCTACCACTAATCCCGACGTAGAAACTATCCAAAAACTGGAAGGGATGGGTACTAAAGTCTTTATCACTGGCCGGGATGGGGCAGTGCAATGGACTACTGAACAAGGTTTTAAGACATTCCATAACGAGAATTGATTCTAGTTCAGTTTTCCGTGTTTCATGTTACTTCTTAATGCTGATTATTCTCAATAAGATATCCTTCTTGCAAATGAACTGACAATTAGGCTATTCTTAGCTAGTAAATAGAAACTTATAATTTAAGAGGGCTACATTATGTCCCTTTATACAGCAGACTCTTTGAAAGCCGAACTGCACGAGAAAGGCTGGCGACTTACACCACAAAGAGAAATCATCCTGGATATCTTCCAAAATCTGGCTAGCGGCAAACATTTAAGCGCTGAAGATTTACAAGAAGTTTTATCTGGCGAAGGTCATAATATTAGCTTGTCTACGATTTATCGGACGGTCAAGTTGATGTCCCGGATGGGAATTTTGCGCGAACTGGAGCTGGCCGAAGGTCACAAGCATTATGAAATAAACCAACCAGCTCCCTATCATCATCATCATCTGATCTGTACTCGTTGCAATCAGATGGTGGAGTTCAAGAATGATTCGATCCTGAAAATTGGCGACAAAACTGCCAAAAAAGAAGGTTATCATCTCCTAGACTGTCAAATGACTATTCATGCCGTTTGTCCAACTTGCCAGCGATCTATTTCGCCCGTCTAACAAATAGCTAGTTAGCCGCAGCAGCATCTCGCTCTACATTGCCAGCTTTTAGCCAACCTTCGGCAGTGTTGTCAGAATTGCGCACTTGTACCCAACTTTTGTCAGCATTCTCCTGGAGGACAATGACTTTTTCTCTAAAGCCGACACCGCCAGTTTTGGTACTACTATCCGATGCCTCCTGACGTAAAGACACTCCGGTTTCCCACATGACCGTTGCACCATAAGCGCCTGGAGGAATGGCCTTTTCCTCTTTTTTTTCTTCCTTTACTACTTCTGGTGCTGGTTTTGGTACCGCTGGCGTTTTCTTAGCCACTGGTTTGGCAGCTTTTTTGGGATTACGCTCTTCGGCAAAGGCTGGTTTGGTCGGCTTGGCACTCAAATTGGTCACCATAAAGTAATACACAGCACCAGTACCCAACAAACCAAGGGTGACAAAACCCAAGATGATACCCAAAAGGACTTTGATAGCGTTCAGCATGTAAATGTAGTTAGTTTAATTAAATTCAAGTGTACAAAAAGCCATTTAAATTTTGTATTGGCCTAGCTGTCGAGAAGCTAATCTGGCCTTACCAGAGCCAGCCCACTCTTGAAGAAAAGCAATTTGTTCTTGAGCGGTAACTGCTAACGGGATAGTTTGGCTAGCAGCTTCTAGGATATCATCTGTGGTAAAGTCTCGGTTTTGACTAAAGCCAATATGCATAGCTTCTACTAGAATTTGCTCAATTTCAGCCCCCGAAAAATCGGGTGTTTCGTAAGCTAACCGATCGAGATCGTACTGACCAATACTCTGGGGACGGAGTTTGCCAATATGGACAGTGAAAATTGCCCGCCGTTCAGTTTGGCTGGGCAATCCCACAAAAAATATTTCATCAAAGCGGCCTTTGCGTAAAATTTCCGGCGGCAGAGATTGAATATTGTTGGCGGTGGCGACCACAAAAACTGGAGAAGTTTTTTCGGCTAGCCAGGTAATCATAGTGCCAAATACTCGACTAGCGGTACCAGCATCCCCTTTGCCTTCGATGCCCCCAAAGGCTTTATCAATTTCATCAATCCATAATACGCAAGGAGATAGAGCCTCGGCCAACTGAATCATTTGACGGGTGCGGGCTTCCGATTCGCCCACCAATCCAGCAAAGAGACGACCAACATCCAAACGTAGCAATGGTAAGTGCCAATGATGGGCGATCGCTTTAGCGGTGAGAGATTTACCTGTGCCCTGAATGCCAACTAACAGCAAACCCCGAGGATGGGGCAGGCCATACTGACGGGCTTTTTCCGAAAAACCACTGCCGCGTCTAACCAACCACTCTTTCAGATTATCGAGACCGCCAATGTCGGTCATTTGGGCTTGGGCAGGATAGAAGTCTAGAATTTGGGTTTGGCGGATGGATTGACGTTTTTCTTCGAGAATTAGCTCTACATCGGATTCTTGGATGGATCCATGGGCGGCGATCGCCCGACCGCAAACCCGTCGCACTCTTTCTAATGATAAACCCTGACTGGCTCGGACTAATTCATCGATGATTTTGGTTTCTAGTTTTTGGTTGGTTGCTTGGAGGAGTTGATCGATCTCCGCTGTGAGTTCTGGGGCGCTAGGCAACGGAAATTCTAAAACAGTAATAATTTCACTCAAATCACTAGGGATACTGACTTGGGGGGCAAGCATCACAATATTTTTGGGTTCGGCTTTGAATTTACGCGCTAGGTTGCGAAGTTTGCGCGCCACCGAGACATCTTCTAGGAAGCGATGGTAATCGCGTAGGACAAAGAGTCCGGGATTGTTGGGCGATAGTTTGTCAATAAATTCGAGAGCTTGAATGGGATTGCGTTTGCCAAATCCTTGGTCATTGGGGTTACCTTGGTAGCCGTCTACAAAGTCCCAGGTGTAGATGGGTCGATTGTCCAGTTGCTGACCGACTTGAGCGATCGCTGTTTCGACTCGTTCCTCTTCAGCAGTAGGAATGTAGATTAGGGGGTAGCGGGAACGAATGAGTAAGGCAAACTCGGTATTAAATGCCATGTTGGATTGGCGCTAGAGAAGGTTTTTGGATGATTTTCTCCATGAATCTCAGTTTAACGGTGACTGACGAGGATATCAATGATCTGTGATGACTCTCTAGGAGTGTCTATTTTGATCTAGGCTGTCTCATTCTAGCTAAGCTTATATTCTGCATGGTTTCTAGACTTCGGAACTTAGAACGTCAAAGATTGCTGGGGTGATAATAAACGTTCGATAATACTCAACAATTCACCAGTAGTAAAGCCCTTATTTAAAAATTCATTAGCTCCGACGCGTTGGGCTTCTTTACCCCAATCCTCCGATAGGCGAGAAGAAAGTACTAAAATTGGTATCTGCATACCTGTTTTGCGACAACGATCAATCAAAGTCAAACCGTCCATATTAGGCATTTCCACATCAGTGATCATTAAAGCTGGTGGTTCATTGCTTTCAAGCCATTGCAGTGCCTCTAGGCCATCACTACAGGATTGAACAGCAAAACCTACATTGGTTAAGCTCCCCGATAAGCGGCGACGAATTAAAGCTGCGTCATCTACAACTAAAATCGTGTTAACCCTGGCCACCGCCTTCACCGGGGCGAAGCTTGAATTCACTGATCGCGATTTTAATACCGTTGTAATCGCAGTTGGATCAAGTACTGATATTAAATTTCCGTCTGGCTGCAAACTCACTCCCAACATGCCTGGTGGCGGCACTAACGGACTAGGTAGGGGATTAATTAACAACTCCGACTGTTCGATCAAATCATCAGCAATTAACCATACATCTGCTTGGTTATCGAGGCGGCAACGCAGGCCGATCGCAGTTTCTGGCAAAGTAGTAGAAAACTGTTTCCAGTAAGCTGCCAAGCTGTAGGCTGGAGCCACACTCCTAAAAGTGTTAATGTGCCAATGATACTGATCGGCATCTAGTTGGATATCAGTGACACTGAGCAAAACTGTCTCTAAAATTTCTTCTGCTGGTAGAGCAATCATCCGCTCACCAGACCGGAGTAAGACGCAAGATACTAAAAGTTGGGGAGCCGGTGCTTCGATAATAAAAGTACTGCCTACTCCTATTTGGGTATCGAGGTGTAGTTTACCGCCGATCGCTGTAATTTGGTTGGCTACCACATCCATACCCACACCACGTCCTGAGACCTCACTAACAGCCATTTGCGAACTAAAACCCGGTTGACAGATCACGTCTAAGAGTTCGGTATTAGTATTGGTGACTGTCTTCTCAAAGCCTCTTGATTGGGCTCTTGTCGTGATCATAGATGCATCAATACCACGACCATCATCCTGCACTGTTAGCCGATAAATATTGCCTCGACGTTGCAATTTTAATGTTATTTGACCAGCTGCTGTTTTCCCGGCTGCTAATCGTTCATCTATTGTTTCGATACCGTGGTCGTAAGCATTACGCAGCAGATGTAGGAGGGCTGGCTCGATCTGTTGAACAACTCCAGCATCTAATTCAATCTTTTCATTATTAATGATGAGGTCTACTTTTTTTCCGTAGCGATTGGTTAAATCGCGTAGAATGGCTCTCGCTCGCATGGTCAAGTTCCGGAAGGGAACAAGACGGTTTACTTCGATACCATCTTTGAGACTGAGAATTTGCCGATCGAGATGAGCTAGGCTGTTAAAGGTTTCTTGAGTGGCTGTAGCTAATTCTCCGCCTAATTCTGAAATTCGCAAAATGTTTTCAAGCAGTCTGTTAATTGTGCTGTAGCCCTGTCGATAACGTTCTAAGGTGAGATCATTGTTGGGTATTTCTTGTTCGTCATGAATGTTGCGCAGCAGGGTATAGTCATTTTGAAGTTGGCGGAGTTTGGTGGTGAACTGGGCACTCTCGGCGGTGATGGCCGTTAGTTGAGCTAATTGAGACCGTAGTTGCTGAGATTGACTATTAATTCCCCTAGTAGTCAGTAAAATATCTACTACTTGCTGGGCAGACCGATCTAGACGTTCTAACGGAACAGGGATTTGCACATTACGCTGTAATTCGGTTCTGAAACCATTAGCTGGCTGAAATGCTGATGGTTTTGCGAAGGATGATGTGACTGCTCCTAATTCGAGGGTGAGCTGATCGCCAACAGATAGATCGGCATCATCCCAGAAATCATCTAATAAATTAGCTAGGTTATTAACTGGTAACTGTTGATCGATCGATAATTCGGACTGTTGGAGTTCTAGATTTAACAACGAAGTGTTTTCTAAATTAGTATCAGCATGGTTATCAAAAACTGCTAATTCGTTTTCAAAATCTATTTCAGCATCTAGATCAATCAGCTCAAAATGATCGATCGATAATTGGTCACCAATTTCTAAATCTAAATCATCAATATCAAAACTATTGGTCTGGACAGCAGCAGACTTTCCCAGTGGCACATCAGTATCCAGTTCATCACGAGAAACAGTACTAGAGGGTATTATGCCTAACTCTCCCAACAGCTCCGAGGACATTTTGCCGCTTTTCTTGGCGCATTTTTTAAATAAACCTAAATATGATGGCCAGTTTGATCGCCATTGTTGACAATCATCATGATCAACCAGTTCTTGGCAACTATTAATGAGCGTTGTCCAACCGGCATCAAAATTCAATTCTTGACCGATTTGCTGTAGCTGTTGCAGCAAAGAATTACCAACAGCTACAGTGTGCTCCGGCACCAAACCAGTTGGTGGCAGCTGATTCAAGGACATTTCTAATTCCAAAGCCACCAGATCAAAACCTTGATCGGCAAATTCTTGATGAACTTGTCTCATTTCATCCCAGTCAGACAAATAGCAATCTTTGACTTGGGCGTGCAAAGTGCTTAACCGTCGGATTGTTAGCTGTACCTGCTCCATAGCAGTATTTCCGGTCTCCACAATTTCTAGATAACTTGCCAACAGCTCACCAGCTTCTAAAAGTATCTGGCTCAATTGACCATCATCCAGTGGTGGTGAAACTTCTAAATAACGCAAATCCGACAGCAAGTTTTCTAAAACGATCGCCGCCTGAAACATCGCATTGGCTTTCACCGTCACCGCACCACCTTTGATGGTGTGAATAGTACGGTAGATATGCTGAATATCAACGATCCAAGATTGGGGATTAAGCTGTTGAACAAGGTCGAAATAAGTTTCTAGCTGTTGTTGAGTATCGAGCAAGAACATTTCCTGTAATTCTTGCTGCAACTTTTTTTCGGCTGAATCATCCAGTTTTGTCATAATTTGGGGGCGGAATGAAGACAAGAGCGATTTAGTCTGTTACTACTAATTAACCGGAGGATTCCAGGATCTGGTAAGAATCAGAAAAAGGCTTTACCGTCAAGCCGTCTGGCAAAGATGATCGGACTATTACACCTGGATTTTTGTCCTCCAGTCGAAAAAATTCTACCCTTTGCAGGAGCTGTTGTGCTAGTACACTCATGTTCTTGACCTGTTCTCGAGTAATCATTGCTTTATCTTCAGTATTTTGAGCAATAACACCAATCGACTGAATAGCGTTGAGAGTATTGCGAACCACTGTCGCAATATCTTCACTAGAATCACTCACTTGGGCTCCCATGGTGGCTACTTGCTCGGTGACCGATTGAATATTGCGGAAAGCTTGGCGAGATTTATTAACTTCATTGGTGAATTTTTGTACCAGTTGATTGATATCAATTACATCTTGGTCGAGGCCAGAAGTTACCGTTTGAATTTGATTGGTACGCTGTTGGAGGGTGACCAAACTCCGATTAGTATCGATCGCTAATTCATTTACCTGAATTGCAATGGTCTCAAATTCATTAGCAATACTAGCAAATTGCTCTGGATCCTGCTCTTGCAAAGCTCTGGTAGATAACAGCGAAGCGTTTAAGGCCAACACCCGAGTGAGTGCAGCTACCCGCTTTTGATCTTTGGCAAATTGAGCCGCCAACTCCACAAAGTCATTGAGCACCTGCATTCTTTTCACCATTTCTTCCGTACCTTCTTGGAGACTTTCAATTCCACCGACCATCGCATTCATTTCTTCTTGACCACTCGCCACCGCTGTTTTGGCTAACTGCACCACATTGGTAGTGGCGATCGCCTGTTGGCGGGAATTGATGGTCAGTTTATTAACTTGCGCAATCAAAGACTCAACTTGCTGAATTGATTGAGTTTGATTTTGTGCCTGGCTAGCCGTTTCGACTGCTAATTGATCGAGTCCGGCAGCTCTATTAGTAACTTGGTGGGCACTGGAAACCACGATGGTAATAATGCTATGGAGGGATTCAATTAACCGATTGAGAGTATCTGATACTAGTCCAGTAGCACGTTCATTTACTTCCGCTTGAACGGTTAGATCACCTTCCTCTAGAGAACAAACCACATCCAAAATATGTCCAACATCAGTCTGAAGTGCTTCACTTTCATTAACAATCTGATTTTGTTGAGCCGATCGCAATTGGGCTTCTTCTTGTAATTGCTCATTCAACTGGAGCAAATCATCTTGAAATTCTTGGATCGCGCGCCGAGATTTTTCTTGATCGAGAATATAGCCTTGGACAGCCAATACCACAATTCCCCCAATAACTAATAACAGTCCTAAGCTAGCAATCACTAATACAATAGACCGCTCCAAAGCAATTCGTTGGGCTTCAGTTTGACTTTTAACTTGATCATTAATGCCAAGGATAATCGCTTGTACACTTTGGGTATATAAGTTTTTCTCCCGGACATATTCATTACCCGTCATGATTGCTGCTGCGGCTTCCAGATTGCGCTCCTTTAACAATTTAAAAGCCTGGTTCTCTAAAAATATTAATTTATTCGCTGATTTTTCTACTTGCTGAAAAATATCTTGTGATTCAGGAGGGGCATCTTGCCGTAAATCTTTGATAATTTTTTTTATATCAGCCGTATTATTGCTGTAACGCTTTTCCCACAGTGGCCGAGCAGGAGCGATTCTAAGATTTCGCTCAAAATTGGAATCTAAGACAGACGCTTTACTGCTAATTTCTTGTAAATTAGTTTGTCTTTTCACCATACTCTTGAGGCTTTGGGAAATATTTAAAATATTCCAGGTTGCAGCTCCAGCCAAACCTAAATTCAGTAGTATGAAAAATACTAGTGTGCCCACCAGTCGCTGGCGCAGAAAAATTTGAATCTGACTGAGCGGTACGATATTGTTGTTTGATTGTAATAATGTTTTGGAATTCATAATCTTAATAGGGTGGAAATATAAAAAATCAATGTAACTAAACTTGTTATTAAATATTTCTGAATATTAAGGAACTAACTCTGCGGAATGAAAACCTGAATCAGCAGCATTGTCGATCGCTACTGTTGATTCTGGAAAACGAAATTCTTGCAGATTATTTAATAAATCTTGGATCAGAATACTTACTTGATCGCCTAGTTTTTGAGTATCTTGAGACTGCCGCAAGGCTTGACTAGCAAGTGCTGTTATTGATTCAATATCTGTGACTGTGGCTTGGGCATTATCTACAATTTTTTGGCTGGTGATGGCAATATTTTTTTCAGACTTACAGGCTTGCTCTGTGACAGACTGCACCTGCGAGAATACATTTTGAGTATGTTTTACTCCTTGTGTGAAGCTATTTATAACAGTACCAAGTTGCTGTACATCAATATTGACAGCTGATACTACGCGGTGAATTTGGGAACTGCGTTGTTCTAAATTGCTCAGACCTGTATTAGTTTGTTGCGCCAGTTGACTAACCTGGGTGGCAATTAACTCAAATTCTCTGGCCACGATCATGAACTGTGTGGGGTCCCGTTGCTCAGCTGCCCGAGCAGCAACTAAGGCGGCATTGATGGCTAGAATTGTGGTCTGAGTAACGATTTCTCCTTGATCTTGGACAAATTTATCGGTCAGTCCTATGAACTCGCCTAAGGTCTTGATCTCTTGGACTATTTGATCGCTACCCACTGCTAACATATCAATATCTTTACTAAGAGTAGTGATGGTATTTTGGCCATCAGATACTATCGAGCGAAGAATGGCTAGGGATTGGTTGGCCTCCGCTGACTGTTGCACTGCACTCTGGGCAAATGCATCAGTAGCTTTAGCTAATCGTGAGGCGTGACCTACTGACTGAGTTTGCTGATTAATATTATCAGTCACCATCATCGCGATCGCTCTTTGACCTTGGACATTGCCGTTCAACTGTTGACTGATGAGCACTATTTGGCGCAGAGTTTCGCTCAGCTCTTTAATTAGTCGGTTAATACTGTCACTAATCAAACCAGTCGATCGATCATTAACTGGTGCTTGAACAGTCCAATTACCATACTCAATTTCACTAACTACCCCCAGTAATTCACCAATATCTTGCTGAAGTTGTTCATGATCTTGCTGAAATATCTGGTTCTGATGCTGCTGTTCTAGATACTGTACTTCTTTTTCTAGAGGGCTGGTCGAAATCAAGACATCATCTGGGGATGCTTGTTGATGCTCCAGGGCTAATGCTTGATCATGCAGATGATTGCGGATGGTCGATATCACCACAAACCAGCTTCCTATCAAAATTGGTAACATCCCCAAGGCTAGACCGATCGAAATCAACAGTTGCTGTTGGTAATCATTTAATTGCTGCTGAATTGACTTTTTCGCATCAATCAATATCAAATCATTAACTTCTGTATAAATCTTTTTTTGCTTCTCATATTTAGGACTAAACAATACGGATTGAGCTGCTTCAATTTTCCGCTGTCGCACCAATTTAAAAGCGTCAGACTCCATCTTCAACAATTGAGTATTAGCGTCAGCATTTTGCTGAACTTTGGCTCGCATCAAATTAGTGGAATTATCAAAGGTATACTTCAAAGCAACGTCTAGTTTCGGGGAAAATTCGTTGTAGCGCTTCTCCCAAAAAGAATTACCCGATGTGGACGACATCTTTGCCGACATTGTCAAAACTTCCTCCAGATACTTAATCTCATGACCTTTCCTTTCTAGCTCTAACTGATTTTCCACCGCAGAACGAAATCCCTGATAGACATGTGCAATATGCGTTGCCCCAGTACCCAATAGCAACACATTGCTGACCAGCGCAATATTCATCGGCAGAAATAAATTCGATCGAACAAACTGCCAAATTCTGGGAGTCGAAGTAGGTAGTTGTTGGTTATTCATAAACTAAATTGGGATGGAAGGTCAGAAATTAAATGCAAGGTTGCCATAAATCCAATTGCATTATTTGGGGATTGAAAATCATCGAGTCAACGGGAAGCTCGGACTGCAGGACGCTACGGACGACTTGATCAACAACTAATCCTACTTCAACTACATCACCAGCCAATGCTCCCAACCTGACTACTGTAAGAGTTTCTCGTGCATCGGCTTGGCGATCTCCTAGCAATAACCTCACTGACAATAGCGGTATGCTTTTACCATTTTGATGGATAATACCTAATACTAAATCTTGATAAAATGGCAAGTTCAATATTTTTTTCCTATCAACACGCAGAATTTCGGCCACCCAATTAGCCGGAATGGCCATGGTTTGCTCCAAAACCTGAGCAATAATAAAACGATTCTCCGTAGGCTCAGTAGTATTGGAGATCGATCGGGTGGATATATTCATACCACATCTCTCCTCAAAGTCGCTACTCGCTCCAAAATTTGATTCAGATTTTCCCGTGTAACAGGCTTGGTTAAATAATCGTTAGCTCCAGCTCTTCTGATACCATAATCTACTTCCAATGGTGTTTTTTTGCTAGAAAAAATCACCACATACTGCTTCAGAGTTCTGGGGTTCAGTCGCAATGCTCGCAAGAGTTTATACCCATCTAAATCTGGCATCACCACATCGACAAAAATAGAGTCATATGTATTGCTTTCGATTTGTTGGAGAGCAACTCTTGGATCCTCACATTGATCAGCTGTATGGCCGATAAAAAACAATAAGCTTACCAATGCGTAACGGTCTACCGGACTATCATCAACAACTAAAAAATGCATATCATTTTCAACTTCAAGACTTAAGCTTGGCTAGGATCAACAGGACTAGATAACAGCCGAGGAATCAGCTCTTGCAACTTATCGGCAAAATCACCTTGCTCACTAGCCGTCATTGGCTTGGTCACAAATTCACAACTACTCCACTTCGCTCGCCACCTATTAGATAATTTTTGTTCACCGGTTAAGATAGCGATCGGGATATTGGCGATCGCTGGCGTAGATCTAATTTGTTTCACCAAATCAAAACCACAAATTACCGGCATATTGATATCAATGAAAATAGCTGCTGGCCGATACTTGCGAATCATTGACATCGAATCAGCAGCATCTTGACAAGGCAGTACTTTGTACTGCGTAGATTTTAACCAATGCTTAAACTGAGTCAACATTAGGGATGAATCATCAATCACCATCACTGTAACCGTCTTGGCTGGCTGCGCTTGAGTCAGGGTGATCACACCAGCCTGAATTAAATTGGCAAACATCTGTGCCACATCAATATGGTCTTTAGCTAATCTCCGAGCAACTTGATTAATGTTTTCTCCAGATTGAACCAACTTCACAATCTTTTCTTGTTGTCCAATCGTAAAGGATTGAAACTGACTGGAATTGGTTCTCAAAGTAGGAACCAGACCCAAGGAAGGGACATACCGTCGAATGGTATGCCATTGAGACTGTCTGGCTTTGCTTAGTTCTAGAATGTTATTGATATCCAGCCCATCTAAATTTAGGGGCTTAACCAGGTGGGGGTCAAAAATGAATTCAGCCTTTCCAGAACTGAATCTAGAGTATTGATCAAAATCACTCATGATTTTAGTTTGGAGAAACTGACTGAGTTGAGCATCAGTCACCATCTGATTCTGTTTGAGTTGCTCAATCAAATATAAGGGATTGTATGCTTCCTGCTGGGATAATTCCTTAAAAGTTTTCAGCCGATCTTGAAATTCTTTGTGCATTAAATGCCTACTATAGCGCCGTATGATTTTGAGAACGGCAGCTGATGACCAGACACTACTACCAGAGTGAATTACTTTGCCGTGGTCTACTCCCACATACCAGTAGAAAGGTGTCTCCCGCTCAGCTAATTTGTCGAATTGAAAACGCCAATTACCAATTTGATCCTGACGTACATGGTCAGCAAGTTGTGCTGGCAGTTCACCAAGCTGGAATGAAAATTGGCTTTCTGTAGTAATTAATCCAGTCATGCTAGTTAATACGGAATTCTCTATCAATCTAGCATTCGGCTGAGCTTTTGAGGATCACCGCTGGGCAGATTGATTGATGTATATCAGCAGAATGTCGCTACTGACAAATTAGCAAGAAGGTGCCTTTAAACTCGTTACTGACTGCTACAAATAAATGGGTTTATTTTATCTAAATATCACAGTATCGAGTCTAGACAACGATTCTACTATTAGCTCCACCATACAATCATTCTACATTGCTTATGGGTTCAACACTCTTTTAGCTTAAATCCATTATGGAAGCTCTCCGCATATTTACGGTACCTCTGGACAGAAATATTTTTTTTCTTCCGAATAAATTTATTACGCTGCTACAAGTTATTTTAAGAGGTAAGTGATAAACAAAGAGTTGAAAAAAGTGCGATATTTTTTGCTATGGTAGTTGGGTTCTAGAAAGGGCATGGGCGAACACCTTAGAATCTAAATTGTTGCTGATCTGGAAGCGGATGCAGAACAATAGACTATGTATCTAAGACAGCAAGCCCCAGCTATCTTCATCGTAATGGTGAAGACTGTCCGGACGGCTTCAGCATACTTATCATCAATTTTAAAAAGGTAGTTAGAGATTATGACACAAGCACCGATGGCTCCAGTGGTGCTAGTTATTTTAGATGGCTGGGGTTACCGTCCGGAAGAGGCCGGTAATGCCGTTAGCACTGCCCAAACTCCTGTGATAGATAGTTTGTGGCAGGTTTACCCTCATACGTTAATTAGTACTTCCGGGCGATCGGTTGGTTTGCCGGACGGTCAAATGGGAAATTCAGAAGTTGGCCATATCAATATTGGAGCTGGCCGGATTGTCCCGCAGGAGTTAGTGCGTATTTCGGATGCGGTGTCGGACCAATCTCTGCTCCAAAATCCAGCGTTGTTGCAAGTTTGTACAGAAGTGAAGCAACGTCAAGGTCGTTTGCATTTGGTCGGACTGTGCTCCGAAGGGGGAGTGCATTCCCACCTCAGCCACTTATTTGGTCTAATTGACCTAGCGAAAGAAGCCGGATTTACCGAAGTTTGCATTCACGCTATCACCGACGGTCGGGATACTAAGCCCAAAGATGGCTTGCTCGCTTTGCAAAAATTACAAGATTATTTAGACCGATCAGGTGTCGGCAAAATTGTGACGGTCAGTGGTCGTTACTACGCCATGGACCGAGATAATCGCTGGGATCGAGTGCAAGCCGCTTACACAGTCATGACTAGTAATGATGGCATTGTTGGTCAGACGATCCCCGATTTTTTGGCGGCTTCCTACGCAGAGGGCATCACCGACGAGTTTATTCCCCCGACGCGGTTTGCGGCAGGAGAGGTAGCAGCTGGGGATGGGATGATCTTTTTCAACTTCCGACCGGATCGTTCTAGACAATTGACTCATGCTTTGGTGAATCCAGAATTTGCGGGTTTCGATCGATCTTTTATTACTCCTTTGAGCTTTGCCACTTTTACTCAGTACGATCAGGAACTACCAGTTTTAGTAGCTTTTGAACCCAGTACTCCGACCAATATTTTGGGCGAAATAATTTCTCGCCAAGGCTGGAAACAGTTTCGGACAGCAGAAACCGAAAAATATGCCCATGTCACCTATTTCTTTAATGGGGGTGAAGAGCAAGAATTTCCGGGAGAAGTTCGACAGATGATTCCTAGCCCGATGGTAATGACCTATGATCAATCGCCAGCGATGTCGGCAGCTGCCGTTACCGATTCGGTGTTGGCCGCTTTAAGCAGCCAGGAATATGCCATGATCGTGGTTAATTATGCCAATCCTGATATGGTTGGTCATACCGGCAAAATGGCGCAGACTGTGCAAGCTGTCGAAGTTGTCGATCGATGTTTAGGAAGGTTATTA
>JAGVCD010000146.1 GCA_020059425.1 Chamaesiphon sp.
AGTGGTGAGGTAGATTGGTCGATCGCCGAATTTTCTGCTTTGCTCGGTACCGGCATGACAGAATTACAAGATTTATTAATTGAGCAATTAGAGCCAGGGCCATTTTACTACCCCCCAGATTTAGTTACTGACAGACCCGAGCGTTTTATTATGGGTGAATTAATTCGTGAACAAATTTTATTACTCACCAAAGAAGAAGTTCCTCATTCAGTAGCTGTGACGATCGATCGAGTACAAGAAGATGCCAAGATAACCAGAGTTTTAGCCACAATTTATGTCGAAAGAGATTCTCAAAAAGGAATTTTAATTGGCAAGGGTGGCACCATGTTGAAATCCATTGGCAGCAACGCTCGTACTGAAATGCAAAAGTTGATTGCTGGAAAAGTTTATCTAGAATTATTTGTAAAAGTACAACCAAAATGGAGACAATCTCGCCTCAGGTTAGCCGAACTAGGCTATCGGATTGAAGATTAATAAATATCTTTACCAGTCAACCAAACACAAAAAATATACAAAAGACAAAAATGTTAAATAATTGAATATTTGTTGCATCTATAACAAATAGAGAAAAATCTCCAACTATAATATTCACCATGAGCTTCGTCGGTCTATTGCTAGTATGAACTGCTAGACTATTGCAAATCGGCAGTGTTATGGTCTATCTTTAACCTCAAGCAATGAACAATTGTTTACTAGCAGATCATACAAACTGTTATTGATGAGAATATCAACATAATTTTGTTATTACTACTACAATGAAAGTTATTACTACAATGAAAACAAAAGCAAGTTCGGTAGTAACACTATCGCTGGTTGCAGGTCTGGTGGCAACAGCTCCATCGGTGTTAGCCCAGTCATCGCCAGAAACAAAATTTCCTCTGCCAGAAAAGTTGCCAGCTGGCACAACTGTCAAAATTGATGGTTCCAAGAGCATGGAAGCCGTTAACAAAGGATTAGAAACAAGTTTCAAGAAAAGATTTACTGATGCATCTCTCTCAACCAGCTACAGCAACAGTAAGCAAGGCATTGAAGCTGTTAAGGAAGGTAAGATTGACTTAGCACCAGTTGGTCGATTATTGACCAGTGAAGAAAAAGGACAAAATCTAGGTGTTAAATCGCTAGGCTATGAAAAGATTGCAATTATTGTTGGGGAGAACAGTCCCTTTGCCAATGGCAACATCACTCTGAAACAATTTGCCAAAATATACCGTGGCGAAATCCAGGACTGGTCAAAGGTTGGTGATCCGAAGGATCCAAATAAAATCAGCGGTCCTATCAAGGTGATTGATAGCCCGGATAGCAGTGATACCCGTCAAGCTTTTGCGCGTTACCCAGTATTTAAAGGTGGGGTTACCACTGGTAGTAATGTGGACAAGCTGACCGAAGAAGGCTCCGATGCTATTGCGGCTAAATTAGGTACTGATGGGATCAGCTACGTGCCAGTGAGCCAGCTGAAAACCATGAAAGGGGTAAAAGCACTATCGCTGCATAAAACTCAGCCAGATGATCCTAAATATCCCTTTTCTCAGCCAATGGCTTATGTTTACAATAAGGAAAAAATTGGTGAAGGAGCCAAGGCTTTACTAGGTTTTGCAGATACTACTGAGGGGAAAGAGGCTTTAGTCGCCTCTGGATTAATGACTGGGGCAGCTGTTGCGACAGCTGCAACCACTGGGGATGCTACTTCAGCTAGTCCTAGTGCCAGTGCAATTAATGGCACCACTGATGGAACAAACACTGCCTCGCCAGCCACCGGTGATGCCACCACCGCAAGTGGTACAGCTGCTGGTGATTCCAGTGGAGACCAGGCTGGCGGATTCCCTTGGTGGTGGTTATTGCTTCCCCTTCTAGGATTAGGTGCGTGGGCACTGTTTGGCCGCAAGCGTGAACGTGAAACTGTGGTGACTCCTGCAGCACCGCTGCAACTGAAGGATTCTGTCAATACTGGTGTAACGACGACCAGAAGAGAAGAATCTAATGTCATCCTACCGGATAGTTCAGCTGGAGTAGTAAAAAATAATGGTGATTGGCTGAAGGGTGCTGGCTTAGCTGGTGGTGCCGCTGTGGTCGGCGGTACTATTGCTAGCGGGTTAGGTAAAGATAAGGATAGTGATAAATCTGGTAGCTTGAGTGGTGATATTACCAGTGAACTACCTCGAATTGAGACTGGTGGATCGATCGGAGGCTTCAAAGCAAGTATTCCTGATATTGACTTACCTGATGTAAATGTCAGCAAGCCTGTAGCTGACATTGGTAACGCCACTGGCGATGTCATTAAAGGAATTGGTTTAGCCGGTGGCGCAGCTATAGCTGGCGGCGCGGCGATGGCCAGTGGCTTCTTTGACAAAAAAGACAGTCCAGAAGAGATTGATAACAATGACAGAGATTTCCCCTTTGGCATTGAAAATCCGTTACCAGGCATTCAAGATAAAGCTGCTGATCTACTCCAAGATAGTAAGGATGCTGGCGGTGCTGCTTGGGCTGGTGGGGCCGCAGCTGTTGGTGGCGCAGCCGCAGCCACGGGCTCTCTCTTTGGGTCTAATAATGATAGTGGTCAGCTAGAAGAACTAAGCCTAGAAAATCCTGAATTTGCTTCAGAAATTTCGGCTCTTAATCCCAACCGAAACAACTTTTCAACAGATTTACCAAGTGGTGATTTAGAGCTGCTTAGTGGAGATTTAAGCGGAGATTTAAGCCAGTTCAACTTGGATATGCCTACAGGAGACTTGGGTATTTCAGCATCTGATCCTTTTGATGATTCGATTCTATCTGGTGGATTGGATGACTTTAATCCCCTAGAAGCTTTGGGCGATTTGAAAGACAAAGCTGTTGACACCATGAAAGGTGGTGGTGCCGCTGTTGTCGGGGGTATTGCTGCTGCTGGTGGCATGGCTGTCGGGGCTGGGCAGGCGGCTAAATCTTTTGTTGCTGGTGACCAACCTATTCCTAGTGGGGATATGGAAGGCCAAATTACATTGGTTTCTCCAAATCCAGCTCAGGCTTACGTTCACTGGGATGTGCCAGTCAAGTTAAAGCGTCAGCTGAGACAGCAAGGTGGTAAGAAACTGGCAGTACGCATGTATGATGTCACTTCTTTGGACATTAACCAACCGCTACCGATTCATTACCAAGAATTTGAGTGCGATGAGTTGGCTTGGGATTTACATCTGCCCGTGCCTAAAGCCGATCGGCAGTACTTGGTCGAAATTGGTTATGTCACTGACACGAATCAGTGGATGCTACTAGCTAGGTCTACTCCAGTTTGGATTCGTTCTAGTGTTGGCTAATTAATAGCTGAATATTTTGAAAACAAAACCCGCTGATAAAATCAGCGGGTTTTGTTTATATTTTTTAATCTGTAATGCTCAAAGAGTATTACTGGTGATGAGTGACTTCTACCACTGTATGAACATTGCCCCGGGGGGAGTAGTCCGCTTTCACCGTAATCGATAATGGATTCATGGCTGTTACCAAGTCATCTAAAATTTGATTAGCCGATTCTTCATGAGAAATAGATCGATCGCGATAGCTGTTGATATATAACTTGAGCGCTTTTAACTCCACCACTTTTTGATCGGGAGAATAGGTCACATAAATAGTCGCAAAATCTGGATAACCAGAAAAAGGGCATTTACAGGTAAATTCTGGCAGCGTAATATTCACATCATATTTACGACCAGGACGAGGGTTTGGAAAAGTTGTTAAAGTGCCCTCAAGGATGGCACGTTCGCCATATTTCATTTCAGTCATGCTAATTCGCCATATTCGTTGCTTCAAATATGGTAACTGCTAGTTATGATTTGTGGGGTCATCTTGTTCCCAATCTGGACAGTTATCCCCATCCCAGCCGTAAGGATGAAAGCCACAGACTAGCAAATTCCCCCCAAAGGTCGTGCCATTATAATTTTGGCAACCAATGCAAGCCGGTTGAAAGTTAGCGGAAGCTTCTTGGCGGGGCTCATAGTATGTTGGCCACTCCTCCGTATTTTCTAAATCATTGAAAAAATTGAAAATCTGAGCTTGACTATCTAAAATTTCATCTAGCCAGCCCGATCGAAATATCTCTTCCTGAAGCTCTTTTATTTCAGTATTGATTAGCTCTATTTCAGTAACCACGGCTTGGCTAATTTCTTCTGACACCTCTTGGAAAGCGGCGTTAAACTCTTCTGATATGCCGACTACCACTTCCCAAATTTCGCTCAAATCTTTCTGCCAATCGGACATATAACTCCTGGAAGGGTGTTAGTAAAAATATTTAGTAAATAAGATTACTGCTTTTTGAGGCGTTCTAACTCTCGCTGCAATTCTTCAACCTGCTGTTGCATGTTAGAAACTTTGGCTGCTCCTGCTGGGGTTTCTTCGTCTTGAATTTCAATCTTGCGGGGTTCTTTTGGTTTAGCTGCTGCTGATTCTCCAGGCTTAACCTGTGCTTGCTGGGCAGAATTCAGCATTCCATCAACCATTTTACGAGCTTCTTCAGCGTTAATTTCGCCTTTGGCTACCATCTCATCGGCTAACTTCTGGGCTTGCGCTTTTACATCACTAGCTTTTTCACCAGCTGAAGCTGCAATTCCTACCCCTAGGTAGAATGCTTTCTGTACGAAATCACCTAAACCAGCCATAAATTATTTTATTAGGGTGTGAGTTATAGATGTAACACTAGGATGTCGAGTTGATCCGGAGACCACGCCTGTTATAAGCATCCTGTATTGCTGCTACCTTCCGGTTCTGACAAGATTAAGGCGTTACGACCGCGCGGATCCAGATCATTATCTAGGATAACACGCTACTGGGCATGATTACACACCATTCGTGTAAGTCGTATTCTACGCAATGATTTTGTACTAAGGGGTCGGCTGCTACTAAATTCTGGGCTTCGGCCAAGGAACTGGCTTGAAAAATCATCATGCCGCCACCGCGTTCTTTCCAGTAGCCGGTCTGAGCTTGATGACCTCGATCGATCAAATCTTGAACGTAATCTTTGTGGGCGGGTACATGCTGATCAAATTCTGACTTGGGAACAATGCCTTTTTCAATTTTGACAAACCAAGACATGGCAATAATTAAAATATATCGTTCTCATTTTATATTTTGTCGAAAATAAATTTCGCTAATTTTTGTATCGGCAGGTAATGTCGCCTGGCTAAAAATTAATCACCGAAGCCCAGGCGATCGATATCCCTAAAATCGCACCCACAATTACCTGTACAGGAGTATGTCCCAATAGCTCTTTGAGTCGCTGCTCATTAAAATGATGATCTTCCGAGAATAATTCATCCACCATCTGGTTCAAAATCTTGGCCTGTTTACCAGCAGCCTGTCTTACCCCAGCCGCATCGTACATCACAATAATTGCAAAGATGGTGGCGATCGCAAACTCCACACTATCCCAGCCTTTAATCTGACCGACCCCAGCAGCTAAAGCTGTTACAAACGCCGAATGGGCGCTGGGCATTCCGCCGGTAGTGGTGAGTACCCGCAAGCTTAACTTGCGGTTCTTAATCAGATCAATCATCAGCTTTAAGCCCTGGGCAATACCG
>JAGVCD010000370.1 GCA_020059425.1 Chamaesiphon sp.
ATCATCAGTAAAAAGAAATTCAGCTGTCCTTTTTCAGAGCCTCGATTTTCTTTGTCACCCGTTGTGCTTGAGACATTCTGCCCTGCTCACCCAGCAACCGAGCTGCTGACCCCAAATCCTCGATCGATCCTTGCTGATGACCAGACCTGGCTTTAGCCAAACCTCGTTGATAATAGATCTTGGCCAAATCAGGATAAATTCGTCCGGCAATTTGATGAATGCCAAAAACTGCTATCCCCGCCCCGCCGATCGATAAAACCGTGATCAGCATCGGCACTCCGTAACCACTCGCCCATAACAACCCACCGACCACGATACAACTACCGATCATCACGGTAGTTATAAACACAAAAGATCTAGCACCCACTCTCCAAACTACCATCGCCGTAGCAGTAGACCACAGCAAAATCCATAAGAAATCGGCGGGTGACGACATTGGCTGCAGAATTGGCAACACATGATTGGGAGCCGTGGCTAGCAACAGTCGATCGAGAGCCAGTGCATCCCGGTTATGGATACCAATCACCACCAGCTTGCGATCAAATATTTCTTTGATTTGGGCTGGGGACAATTGACTGATTTTACTGATATCGATCGATCTAACCCGACTGCTAAAAGCAGGATTCAATCTCAACTCATCTGGCCACGAAACTTTAGAGGAGAGTCCCTGATGTTCTCGGTACTTGATCAAAAGCTCGCTAGCTAAAGATGAATTCTGATCATTGATCTGACAATTTATCTGACGAAGTGAATAGTTCCAAGATCGTCTGTTGGTCAGCCCTGAAAGGCAACTTATGATATTAGGATAATCTAAATTCAAACTATCATTGTCTGCAGCAATTGCTAGTCCAATACCCCAAGAGATCGGCTTGGCATATTCAGAAACGCGATTAATATTATTAGCTAAAACCCCGGGTCTCACCCCGCCAATCACTGTCATAAAATCATAGTTAACCATCACTACTGGGGATTTCTGATTGATAACCTGAGCAGCTTGAATTTGCTGGAATTTGTCCATCAAATTATTTTCTAACCCCAGCAGCGGGTTTTGAGATTTTAGAACACCCCCCAAACCAGATAAAGCTAAGCCTAAACCCAATCCTGTCGCCAGCCAAGATTTTGGTTGAGTGATCGATCGGCAGAAACTAACTACTGCTGAAGGAACTGGTAGTTGGGCACGCGATCGCTCCAAATCTTGCCAAGTTACCGATTTACTCAAAGGGTTATGGAACAAAACTGGCAACCAATTGGCAAACTTAGCTGGTGAGGTCAGGGACAATTGATGACGAGCAAATTTAAAAGCTTGGGCGAAATCTACGCCTTGTCGATACTGAATCAGCAAATCTTTCAGAAATTGCTTAGCCAAGAAATTCGGGATCTCCACCCGCATCACTATGATGTAAGGAATATTCACATCAATCAATTGATCTGCTAAGCCCAAACCCCGGCAACAATTGAAAACCGCGATCTGCAGACCTCGATCGACAGCGGTTTGAAAATCTTGTTGCAGTACACTAATTTCTAGAGGTGTTTTGTTGTCTAAATAAATAATTCCATCTTCTGCAGTGCTGTCGCCATGTCCCCCAAACCAAAAAATATCACAGCCTAACTCCCGTGTTAAATTGGCCGAAATATTCGCAGCAGATGGATTGGAGATGAACTCGATCTGCTTAGTCCCTAAAATCGACTGTAAATCCTCGCGATCGTGTTGCAGCTGGAGCGCTGGGTCTTCGCCAAATACCGCCATGATATTAACTTGGCCATTGCGTTTTGGTTTTTGCCGAGTGACATCCACAGCCCGTGGTTTACTGAAGAGATCGATCGCCTGCGGATAGTCACTAAAAAACTGCCAAAGGTACCAAGGTAATTGCCAAATATTTTGTTGCTCAGCCAGAATCGTGACGGTGATCTGCGCGGATTCATGCAGCCAAGTTCTTAGCTTTTTTTCAATGCGGTTAAAATTACTCTCAGCCAGCCACCGATTTAATTGCTGTCGAAACTGCTGATGGAGCTGGGATAAATCTTGAGTTGAAACATTTGTGATAGCCGCATCATCAAAAGTAACGGCAGTGCTAAGATTTTCTCCCATCAATTGAACAATTGCTCGATACAGTAGTTGCCATTCCTGGAGTAGTTGCTGTAATTCGGGGGCTGGGTTCAAGCTACAGGTGTCTTCCCAGAGTATCTTACTGCCTGCTTGTAACCGCACATTGACAGAATTAAATCCGGTTTCTAAGTGGCCAGTGCCTAAGTTGATAATGACGGCATTATGGTTTATTTGATTATCCATATTCTTAAACCTTGAACCGTTCGACTACTACTGCACTATGTAATTGCAGCTGGATACTGAACTCCATGCCGATCGGACAAGTGAAGGGCGGCAATTGGATGTAGTTATCATTACTTCTAGCGGTTACTGTTCGTAGAATTACTCCTTCATCACTAATATAATTCAACTGTAGTTGGGGCGGCAAACTACTCTGTCCTCTTGCTGGGTAAACCTGGACTTGCACTTGGGCTTGCTCTGCGGTGTGGAGGACGATGCCAATTAATAACACCACACTTTGTTGTTGTAAATCAACTTGTAAATTAATCAGCTTAGAACGTTCGATCTTTTCTTGTTGTTGATGATTCACCACCATGGTCGGTTGATAATCATAATTCCAACCACTATTGATGGCGTTGCTGATGGTGCCTTGCAACCAATCAGTCAATCGAAAACTAGGTGCGGGGGCTTGCGCAATCGCCGCTTGCTGTCGTCGGGTTTGGTATAACTGCGAACGCAAGTTGGAATTATTCATCAGACTGCCCCAGTCAGGCCAATCAATGATCGTGCGCGGTGAATAGGGTGATGGGATGCTCAATTCTTGGATTAATTCTAAGGCTCGATCTAAGTTTAGACTAGGCAACTCCGCTACTGCACTAATTTCATTTAGGGCTAAATCTTGTCCCATCCATAAAATATCTAAGTCAGGTATTAGTAAATCACTCGGTAAACTATAACTGCGATCGGATGCCATATATTCGCCTTGTTGTTTGAGCAGCCGGTGGGAAGTAAATCCCCAAATATTCATGGCGTTAATATCTCGATCGATCTGCACGGCTACATAGTAATCACCAAGCAAATTTGGTAAATCCACCCATTCTTGGGGCACGCGCAGTTCATCGCG
This sequence comes from Chamaesiphon sp., assembly GCA_020059425.1. The sequence continues at coordinate 3,171 of JAGVCD010000370.1, forward strand.
ATCGAGAGTATCGGTAGGAATTAAAATTATTTTGGTTTTGCCAATATTTAGAGAGCAGCCAGTTGCTACATCCCATATGGGCGGCCAGTCGGATTGGTTGCAGCTGGCTGTTGTTTCGATTTCGAGAGTAGCTAGCCAATTGCTAAATTTATGCAAACACAATTGATTGAGAGTGGCATCATGTAAGCCGGTGGGGTTGGAGTAAAGCTGGGGATTAGGTTGGGCTGCTTCTAGATCTGGTGGCGTAATTTCTAGCCAAACAGCTTGGGGATCAATTTGTTGTAGTTGTTCTAAATTTAGCATCTTGATTTGAGGGGGAAGAAAGTACCGGAGACAGCAACTAGCCAATATGTTTCACTTAAGTTTTAATTCTCTCCTGACAAAAACTACTGCTTTTTTACTCCCCATCTGGCCCGGTTTAAATTTAAATTGCCATTGCTTTTCAATGGTGGTGATGAATTGTTGGCACAGCTGCTCGACGAGGGCTTCAGTAATCAGGGGAGGAGTCGCACCCAACTCTG
>JAGVCD010000257.1 GCA_020059425.1 Chamaesiphon sp.
GGCAACCTAGAAATCATCACCTGCGGAGCCACCCACGGCTATCTACCGTTGATGAAAATGCATCCGCAAGCAGTCTGGTCACAGATCAAGGTAGCCTGCGATCACTACGAGGAAACTTTTGGCCGGGCGCCGAAAGGAATCTGGTTGCCAGAGTGTGCTTACTATGAAGGGCTAGAAAGAATGCTGGCCGATGCTGGGCTGCGCTACTTTCTGACCGATGGACATGGGATTCTCTACGCTCGTCCTCGCCCCCGTTTTGGCACTTACGCACCAATCTTTACCGAAACTGGCGTGGCTGCCTTTGGTCGCGATCATGAATCCTCTCAACAGGTGTGGTCTTCTAAAGTTGGCTATCCTGGTGCGCCGGAGTATCGCGAATTTTACAAAGATTTGGGCTGGGAAGCTGACTACGAATACATCAAGCCGTATATTATGCCCAACGGCCAACGGAAGAATATTGGGATTAAATATCACAAAATCACTTCGAAAACTGGCCATGAAAAGGCACTGTACGATCCTTACTGGGCAAGAAAAAAAGCGGCTGACCATGCCGAAGATTTCATGGTCAACCGCCAGCGTCAAACTGGGGACTTAGCGAACATGATGCAGCGGCCACCGCTGATTGTTTCGCCTTATGATGCGGAGCTGTTTGGACATTGGTGGTACGAAGGTCCGTGGTTTATTGATTATCTATTCCGCAAATCGTGGTTCGATCAAAATACCTTTGCGATGACTCACCTAGCTGAATATCTCCAGAATAATCCTTCTCAGCAGGTCTGTCGCCCTTCCCAATCCAGTTGGGGTTATAAGGGTTTCCATGAATATTGGTTGAATGACCAAAATCAATGGGTTTATCCACATCTGCATAAGGCGGCGGAACGGATGGTGGAGTTGGCGGCTCGGGAACCAGCGGATGAGTTGGAGTGGCGAGCGCTAAATCAGGCCGCCCGCGAGGTGTTGCTGCTGCAATCTTCCGATTGGGCGTTTATTATGCGTACTGGGACGATGGTGCCTTATGCGGTGCGGCGGACTAAGTCTCATCTGCTCCGTTTCTTGAAGCTTTATGATGATATTAAAGCTGAGAAGATTGATAGTGGTTGGTTGGGTAAGATTGAGGAAATGGATAATATTTTCCCAAATATTAATTACCGCACCTATCGATCGATCTAGTCTGGTTGCTAATTTACAGGTACTGACGCATACAACTCTGACCTAGCATTTTACAAATTGATGGTAGAACGTTTGGCCTAAACTTTCAGGCCTAGCTCTTGCCGAGTTGGGCCAATTTTTTATTGGCCAGTGCGCAACTTCTCCACTAACTCATAAAAAGGTTGCCAATTATCTGCTTGATCGATCGCCTCCCAAACTGATTCAATCACCGGCCTGAGCGGCACCGTTACTGGATTCCAGCGATTCAACAAGTCACCAACACTTGCTAGCTGCTCTGGCGATAGCTCCGAAATAGCTTGATGATATTGCTGTCGCCATTGACTAAGCAATGCCACACTAGTATTCTCCGGCAACCAACTTGTAGTCAAAATCTGATTCAGATCTTGCTGCCAACTAACTTGCCAATAATGGGTTAACTTAGCAAAGAAATCGTGATAGCCCATCTGTGATTGATAGAGTAGTTCAATGGTGGTATTCAACAACTCTGCACTGGGATTAGCGATTCCCAGCTTACGCCCCAATAATTGGTGATAACTATGCTTGTAGTGGTTAGAGAATTCGGCCAGCGCGGTGGTCATCTCTTCCGGTTTCAAAACTGCAGCCAAGGGTTTTTGCAATAGTTCCAAGTTAAGCTGACAAATCCCTGGCTGGTTGGCATAACTATAGCGACCGGAGTGATCGAAGTAAGCAGCGGTGAAATCGGGTAAATAGGAAGGGATAAAAGCAAAAGGGCCATAGTCAAAACTCTCGCCAGTAATAGACATGTTGTCGGTATTTAAAACAGCATGACAAAAACCAGAGACCATCCATTGAGCAACTAACTCAGCTACGCGCTGGACTAATTCCTGATAAAACAGGATATATTTGTTAACTTGGTTTAAGAGATGCGGATAGTAATACTGAATTACGTGATCCAGCAATTTCTGAATGAGATCCGGTCGCTGGAGATAATGCAACCGCTCAAAAGTACCAAACCGGATGTGCGATCGACTGAACCGCACCATCACCGAAGACCGGGTCGGAGATGGTTCATCGCCCCGCCACAGATCCATACCAGTTTCAATCATGCTCAAACAACGGGAAGTCTTTACCCCCATGCGGTGCAGAGCTTCAGCTGCAATTACCTCTCGCATTCCCCCTTTGAGGGTTAACATCCCATCACCACCTCGAGAATAAGGAGTGCGGCCAGAACCTTTAGTCCCAAAATCGTATAATTCACCGTCAATGCCGCGCACCTGGCCATAGAGAAAGCCTCGCCCATCACCCAGTCCAGGATTATATTGCCCAAACTGGTAGCCGTGATAACGCAACGCCATCAGAGGATGAGCCGGTTGCACAAACTGACTAAAGACTTCCACAAAATCTTGATCTTGCACAGCACGAGGTTCTAAACCCAACTGAGTTAAGATGTCATCATTGCGCCAGCGCAAGGTATGTTGTGGAAAATCGGCAGCGGCTACATCATCGTAATAGTCGGTGCCGAGGTTTTCGATCGCTGGCTCGTAATTAAGATTTAGGAAAGGATTCATCTGGATTATGACTGACTCATTAATGTTTCAAGAAGATGAATATGTGATGCTCACCCCTGGGCAGCCAGAAGCAATTCTGACCGCTGCTGAAATGTTAGCAAAATTAGAGTCTACGCTCACCACCACATCGGTAAACTTACCGACCGATGTTTCCAGTAAAACCTCGATCGCTGAGCAAGCAGCTTATTTATTAGTCAACTATTGTGAATTGGACTTAGATCATGGTCAGTATCTACATTGGTACGCAGTACGGTTAGAAAAAAATTAGACGGCAGCCGTTACCGGAGCAGCCACAATTAGAGCTAATTCTAATTCTTCTTCACCCACAAAAGTAATGGTAGTACGCACACCTGGGCCAAAGAATCTAGTAATTTTGTCCTGTTTTTCTTGCCAAGTGGCAAAGGAAATCAGCGGAGTATAAAATTCTAAGATAATGGCATAATTGCCATCGATCGATTCCTCACGCAGTCCTTTCAAAATTGGCCGTTCCTCATCGGTAGGCGACATCCCCAACTTTTCTAAGGCCAAATCTAAATGCGCTTCCTCGCCATAACGAAACCTAGTGACATCTTGGCGGATCTGCTTTTGGGTGGAAGTTTCTTGGGATTTGCGCAATTTGAGCATATCCGGCTCTGGCTCAATAAAGGCCACTGGCTTCAGCTCCGAAGATTTCAGAGCCAATCCTCCGAGGAGCAATGGTACACCGTAGAAGAATCCCACCAGGTTGAGAGTAGAGTTATCGACGGCATAAGCCCCAAAACCAACAAGAGTAAGTAAACCACCAATACTAATCAAGGTAGGCCCTAGAGGGATTCTTTGAATCAATGACATAAGATTTCGGAATTTTTAATTAAATACAAATATCTTTACATTATAGGGATACAGGCGGGTGTTGCTCAATCTTAAATCAGCAGTTCTCATTTTAAGACTTTTGTACTACCACCAGATTTTCAATAACAGAATAGTGATTTCAGCAAATTTAATCTTAAAAAATTTTGTTTTCCATTTTCATAATGAGAATTACTAATTAAGACGTGAAAACTATTTTCATCTCACAGTCTGCGGGAGAAGTATTTTTCAAATTAGCTGATGACGGTGTTCGACTTTAATAAAAGTCACTATTCAATAAGTTGAATATTCTCATAGATAAGCTATGTCAAAAATAATTTGTATATATAGCTACAATTTATTTGAGTAGAGCTAAATACTGGCTTGTTCTGATGATTAAATCTCCTCATGGAAAAGGCTTGATGTAATTTAATACATCAAACCTTTTTCATTAGTGAATTTGACAAAAAGTTGTAGACAATTGGATCCACACCTTCATAAATGGACTAAATATTTTTTGTGGATTTCACGAGGAAACCTGTAATAAGACTAAGATTACAACAGCCGGATCAGTTGCTTAAACTGCAGAGGCATAGGCGTCACACAATTGCTGAAACCCTGTATCATCAACCATCTCAAAGGTATGATCTCGAGTGTTTACGGTTACCCCAGACTCAACTCTTGAATCCTTAAAGGAGTTGGTAGAGATTAGCCGTGCAACTGCCCGACCATCTTTTTCAATAATGACTTCGCCACCTTTATCAACTTTATCGAGCAAGGCCATCAAACTAGTGTTGGCTACTTTAACGGTGGTTTTTGCCATGATTTTTAGTGTCTAACTCTTTGCACACATTCTAACGGCCAAAGTGTAA
>JAGVCD010000345.1 GCA_020059425.1 Chamaesiphon sp.
ACAGCGCCAATAAAAGGACCTAAGAAAATTCCGACTAATGGTCCGCCTAGGGGTAGTGCTGGTAACAAGCCAAAAATCCCCAATCCTAAACCAACCATCGAGCCAATTTGACCCCAGTGACTCGCGCCAGCCTTTTGACCGCCTAAGATACCAGCTAGGTATTCGATCGCAAAGCACAGTGCTAATACAACTAAAGAGACGACTAAAGCAACCTGGACTTGAGACCAGCCGTAGACAAATCCGGCGATAATCACCGCTCCCACAATTAAACTTGGCCCCGGAATGGCCGGAATAAATGCTCCCACTACTCCCAGTAGCATGGTCGCGACCAATAGCCAATAAACGAGTATTGGAATCCAGCTAGAAATTTCAGTAGGTAGAGTCATCAGACTTAGTGAATTTTTTGACGGTAAAATTAGTGGTCTTTGCTCTCCCTATTATGACAGTTGCTGGGGAATGTGAGGTTAGGGTTTAGGTTTTCAGTTGACCGCCAAAATGCTCAATCAATAGTTCTTGTAAGATGGGTTCTAGGTCTTCACAGGGCACGCCTTTGCGGACACAGGTACCCAGGTGAGCATCTTTGCCCACAGTGCCTCCCATATAGATGTCCACACCCTCTAACGTTTTGCCTTCTTTACGCACTTTGGTACCCATCAAACCAATATCAGCAACTTGGGGCTGACCACAGGAATTAGGACAACCTGTCCAGTGAAAACGAACTGGTTGAGGAACATTGATCGTACTTTGCAGCTTGATGGCAAAACTTTCAGCCTGTTGTTTAGTTTCCATCAAAGCAAAGTTGCAGAACTGGGCACCAGTGCAAGAAACCACGCTCCGCAATAAATTACCGGGGTTTGGGGAGAATCTTTCTAACAGCGGATCGGCCAAGAAGGCTGCTACATTGTCGGCTGGCACGTTGGGAATAATGGCGTTTTGTTCGATCGTAAACCGGAGTTCCCCACTGCCATAAACTTCAGCAATCCTGGCTAGCTCAAACATGTCATCAGCGAAGAGCCGTCCCAACGGAATGTGGATGCCAACGAAATGATAGCCCGGCTGCTTTTGGTCGTATAGGCCCAAATAGTCTCGTTTATCCCACTGAAATTCATCCTTGGGAGCGGCTAGTGCCAGCGTCGTCCCCAACTCTTTTTCTAATTCTGCGCGAAGCTTGGGAATACCCCACTCGTCAATTAACCACATCAACCTGGCTTTGGTGCGATTAATCCGCAAGCCATGATCCCGAAAAACGCGCAGTAGCGCCAGGCTAACATCTATCACATCCGTTGGTGCGACCCAAGCATCTAGGGGAATAGCTGGTTCGATTCGTTTGCCCGAAAAGAAGCCACCCACGACGATGTTAAAGCCAAATTCACCATTTAAATAAGCGGGCACAAAAGCCAAATCATTGATTTCGGCATGAACTGAGTTGTCGCGACAACCAGCGATCGCAATGTTGAATTTACGCGGCAGGTTACTATATTCTGGATTTCCTTGACCATGACTAATGATTTGGTCTTGCAGATCCTGAATTATTTGGCGGGTATCGTACAGTTCATCAGCATCTAAACCCGCGACCGGAGAGCCTGTAATATTCCGCACATTGTCCATGCCGGACTGCATACTGGTCAAGTTAACAGTGGCCATTTGCTCAAAAATGTCCGGCAGATCTTCGATCCGAATGCCCCGCAGTTGAATATTTTGGCGGGTAGTAATATCAGCGCTGCCTTCGTCGCCATAGCGTTGCATAATCTGACCCAGCACCCGCAGCTGTTTGCTATCAATGATGCCACTGGGGAGCCGGAAGCGCATCATGAACTTGCCAGGGGTGACCGGTCGCCAAAATACCCCTAACCACTTCAGTCGATGCTCGCGATCGTTCGTATCCATCGCTTCCCAGCCCATTTTGGCAAACTCGACTAACTGGGATTTGACCAGCAAGCCATCTTTTTCGGCTTTCAGCTTTTCAAATTTATTAGGGCTGGCGGTGGCGATGGTCATAGGTTTCTGTCTCTAACGAACATGTCTCAACATTTAAGGTTAACGATAAACATCTCTGATAATTAGTATCATTTGTTACTAAGTATTGATTGTGATGTATCAATTACATAATTATGATGCATTAGCAGGGATTAGTTGGGGAGAAATTCTCATTTCCGGCATAATTTTGGATCATGGCCATTAATCCTGAACTAGCATGTCTAAAGTAAATCAGATTCTTCGGTTTTGGTTTGGCGCTTCTCGGAGCGAAAGTGATGGGAGTGAAATTTCTGGGGAATTTCAGCCTTGGTGGTTTAAGGCTGACCCGACAATCGATCGACAATTACAAGATCTTTTTACCGAGGATTATCAATTTGCGGCAGCGGGTTATTTAGATGGCTGGCAAGGCTGGCCGCATAGCTGTTTGGCTCTAATTTTGTTGCTAGATCAATTACCACGGAATTTATTTCGGGGCACAGTAGCGGCTTTTGATACCGATCCGCAAGCCTTGGCGATCGCTCAGCAAGCTATTCAAGCCGGAACCCACCAAGAATTTTTGCCGATCCAACGCTGGTTCTTTTATTTGCCGCTGGAACACAGTGAAGATATGGCCAATCAAGAGCAATGTTTGGCTCTATTTCAGCAATTGCCGGAGCATCCCGGCAAAGAACAGGCCGTAGCAGCCGCCAACCAGCATTACCAATTAATTAGACAGTTTGGCCGCTTTCCCCACCGTAATATACTGCTGGGTCGAGAATCCACCTCTGCCGAATTAGAGTATCTGAACCGTCCCGACTCATTTCGAGGTTAATCATGTTGAATTTAGCTCCAGTACAGGCGGCGGCGGCGGTTCAAGATTGGTCATTGGTGAACACCTGTTTGGCGGAGTTATCGCTAGCTACGGCCAATGCGACAGAGCAGTTCCAAATTCTGGAATTGGCCTTGCCAGTACTGAGATCTGAAGACTTTCAAGATGGTTGGGCCGTCACTAAAATATTGCCAGCGCTGGGTGATATCGCGATCGAACCATTACTAAAAATGCTGCAAGATGATGAGATCGAGCCAGAAGTGCAGTGGCTAGTGGGTAAAGTGCTGGGCGAATTTCGATCTCCATTAGTTGTCACCGGCTTAGCCGAATGTTTACTCCAAAATTCCGACTCTTCGGAATTAGCCGAAATTGCTCTACGGGCATTGATCCAGATGGGAGATCTAGCGATCGATCAGCTAACCGCTCTATTAAAAACTAATAAATTGGCCGCCGTCACAGCTCTAGCGCAGATTCGTCATTCTCTTACCATTCCGCCGCTATTGACTGTGGCCGATGATCCCGATCCGCATATTAGGTATTTAGCGATCGAAGCTTTGAGTAGTTTCCATAATGCCCAAGTACCGCCTTTACTCATTCACAAACTTACTGATGTGACAGCAGAAGTACGACGAGCAGCGGTTACTGGCTTGGGTTTAAGAACCGATCTCCAGGCTGAATTGCAGTTAGTAAAAAAAATACAACCCTTGCTCTTAGACTTAAACCTGAGAGTATGTATTGCCACCGCGATCGCCCTTGGCCGTTTTGGGGGTGAACTGTCTGCCCAGGCTTTGTTCGATGGCTATCAGCAATCCACCTGTCTGGAGCCATTACAAAAACAAATCATCAGATGTTTAGGATGGATCGATCAACCATTAGCTCTCCAATATCTGGAAAACATCCTAACGACTGCTCCTCTTACCCTAATTCCAGAAGTGATTCGCACTCTTGGTCAACGTCGGGACTGGCACACCGTCAAGATTTTAACGGAATATTTACGAATTTTGCCATCTGATTACCCAGCTCCAATCCAGCAAGAAATAGCTTGTAGCTTAGGGAACTTCCCGAAAATGGTAGCGGTCGAAGAAATTATCAAGCTTTTGGCCGACCAGAGCGAAGTGGTACGCTTTCACGCCGCCTATTGTTTGAGACAGTTCGATCGAACTGTCATTAGTGAAAAGTTGCAACAGTTGCAATTGTCCGCTAATAGCGACCCTTTGCTGTTAGCTAAAATTAAACAATTTCTATCAACTGGTGCCGAAAGTTAGAGCAAACCGTTTATTTGGTGAATATGGTGTGATAAGTTATATGGCTGTCCTCTGCAAATTTTTAAGACATAAAGCTGATTAACATGTCTCAAATTATCGATAGAATGGAGTCATGTCGCTCTTTAGCCGTTGCTTCATCTAACAATCCATCACTATTTCTATAGATCGATTGTCATCTTTTTTTATATTATTCAAGTGCAAGTAATTTAGGTTCATATGTCGCAACGATATCTTCAGCATAACTGGTTTTTAACCCTACTTATTTTAGTTTCCTTAACACTGCCAGCTCAAGCTCAAAATGTTCTTGATACACCCACGACGACTAACAGCACTGAAAAAGTTAATGAATATGTTCCCAAAAAAGACGAAGTCAATATATTACTCAAAGTGGGTGAACGACGTGCCTACATTTATCGGGGTCAAAAACTTCTCAAGAAAATTCCGGTAGCGGTAGGCAAAAAAGGGTGGGAAACACCTACTGGCGATTGGAAAGTTCAGTTAATGAAAAAGAATCCTGGTTGGCTCAGTTTTAAAACCGGCGAAGCCTTCCCACCAGGAAAAGAAAATCCCTTGGGCGAGAGATGGATTGGTTTTTGGTACGATGAAAAAACTGGTGACCAAATCGGGTTCCATGGCACGAGTAATTTGAAATCGATCGGTCAAGCGGCTTCCCATGGATGTGTCCGGATGACCAATAAAGATGTTAAGATGCTTTACAAGTTGGTACAAGTTGGTACCGTAGTTAGAGTCAGAGCTTAACGTTTTGGATATTTATAATTCTCCATTTTGACTAGTAACTGTCGTTAGGTGACGGGCAATTTCTTTATCTTAAATTACTAAAGTAAATTACTCTGAAATTGTAAAGTAATTATGCAAGATATGCATGTGTTATAATTTTATTGTTTTCAATCTATTGGTATCTATTCATACTGTATACTAGTGAAGGTTGATTTAGGTTTATTTTTGTATGTCATTCTCCACAACTATCTAAAAAATCAAAGCTTCAACGAAGTAATGCACAGCGTTAATCCTTACCTCACAATCTAGGAATTAGCATTTTCACCATTATTTTTTGTGTCTATTAGATATTCTCAACAACCGTTAAGTTAAATTCAGCGAAAACTTCTAACCGTCCCGGTTTTGGGATGGCTTTGCTATATGCGTGTTGAGCAGCTACAAACATTTTTAGCTATTGTCGAAACTCATAGTTTTCTGCAGGCTGCGCGGCGATGTGG
>JAGVCD010000404.1 GCA_020059425.1 Chamaesiphon sp.
CGATCGCGACAGCTTTTGATTTCAATCCGGACTAAGCGCAATTTTTCACTGGCTCGATCGGTCACATCACCGCGATCGTCAATACAGTGATAAATATCCTGTTCTAGTTCGGGATAGGTGCGAATATTTTCGATTAAGGCTTGCAGACCAGAAATATTTTCGCCATTATCAATCACCCGCCGCAATTTACGCATTCCGGCCAGAGTACTAGCAATATCGTACAGCTCCGCCCCAGTTAAAATACCCTGCAAACCAGCTCTTTCTAGAGCTAAACCAATATCAGTGATGCCTTCAAAAGACAAACTACTGCTCAATTGACTTTCTAACAGACCAATTTCTTGGGTCTGGCGTAGGAGTGACTGGCTTTCGGCGATGGTGGTTGGAATCGGCAACTGACGAGCAGCCATCACCCCCAATTTAGTCACCGCAAAACTAGCCAAATGCTGACATAGTCTTGGCCATTCCAATAATTCTAGGGTTTCAGTCTGAATCACAATTCACCAGCTTTAAATCACAAATCACCGGCAGTCTGGCCAGTAGTGGTTGCCACTCCTACCCAGATTATAATTACAAAGATTTGTCTAGCGCTAGCAAATATTTAGAAGCCCATTGCGCTGGCTACCGATCTCAAATCTGGAGCAATGCCCTGTTTAAACTGACTGAGGCTATGCTTAATGGCGGTATCCGGGTCTTTCAGGCCATTGCCGGTGAGCACACAAACCACTTTGGCATTATCGGGCACCTGCTCTTGCACTTTCAGGAGTCCCGCGACCGAGGCCGCACTAGCTGGTTCACAGAAAATACCCTCACGGCCTGCTAACCACCGATAAGCATTCAGAATTTCATCATCGGTGACGGCATTGAATTCACCCTGACTAGCTTCTTTGACATCGATCGCTTTTTGCCAGTTAGCCGGATTTCCAATCCGAATAGCGGTGGCTAGAGTTTCCGGGTTTTTGATGGGCGCACCATCCACCAACGGTGCAGAGCCAGCCGCCTGGAAACCCATCATTCGAGGCAGTTTGTGGCAACGACCTTCTTGATGAAACTGACAAAAGCCCATCCAGTAGGCGGTGATATTCCCACCGTTACCGACGGGGATACAAAGCCAGTCAGGAGCATCTCCCAAGGCATCAACTAGTTCAAAAGCTGCTGTTTTTTGACCTTCTAAGCGGTAAGGATTAACGGAATTTACCAGTGTGACTGGATAATTCTCGGCCATCTCGCGCACAATTTCCAGGGCATCATCAAAGTTCCCTTTAATGGCCAAGACTTCTGCGCCATAAAGCAAAGCCTGAGCTAGTTTACCCAGAGCCACATAACCATCGGGAATCAACACGAATGGTTTCAAGCCTGCCCGAATGGCATAGGCAGCGGCAGCGGCGGAAGTATTCCCAGTACTGGCACAGATTACGGCAGTGGCACCAGCCTCTTTGGCTTTAGTTACTGCCATAGTCATACCCCGGTCTTTGAAGCTACCAGTGGGGTTTAAGCCGTCATACTTGATAAATACCTGTACGCCCCGTCCGATCGCACTACTAATCGTCGGCACTGGTATTAGGGGTGTATTACCCTCATGCAAAGTAACGATCGGCGTACTATCCGTTACAGGCAAATACTCCCGATAGGCCGCAATTAGCCCTGGCCAGTCTTGACTAATAACTTTTTTTAGATCGGAGCGGGGCTGTGTGGTAAAACTCATCGCGCGGCTATGCTTGCAATAACTGTATTGAGATATGTTGATATCGTGGCTAAATTACGGTCATACCTATCTTCCAATTTACCCAAGAATTATCATTGAAGCACAATTATGCTGGTTGGTGACAGGAAAGGTCATAGACTGACATCATTGCCATAATTTTCTCAACCCTAAGACCATGTCTGAAGCAACCGATATTATTAAGCTAGCTCGTTGGATGGCGGCAGATTTTAGTAACCAAGCCCAGGCTTTTGAAAATCCACCTTTTTTCGCCCACATTCGGGTGGGAATGCGCCCCTTACCCTGGCAACTATTAGACGGGGTAAGTTTGTTCCTGGAACAAGCCTACGACTATATGCTGAATGACCCCTACCGATTACGGGTTTTAAAGTTGGTGGTGGTGGATGGCCATATCGAAATCGAGAACTATCTGGTCAGCAACGAGGCCGAGTTTTATGGCGGTTCCCGCCAGCCCGAAAAATTAGCATTGTTGACAGTCGATCGATTAACTAAACTACCAGGGTGTAGCCATATCGCCGAATGGACAGGCCATAGCTTCAGTGGCTATGTACAGCCCGGTAAAGCCTGTATAGTGAATCGCAAAGGTCAAGATACTTACCTAGCCAGTACATTTGAAATTGATGCCGATCGGTTTAGCAGTGCTGATCGAGGTTGTGACCCCGTTACCGATGAACAGGTCTGGGGTTCGGTGGCTGGACCTTTTGAGTTTGTGCGGGTGGCTAGTTTTGCTGATGAAGTGTCCAACTCACCCAAAACGCCCGAAACCTGCTAAATTGGTGTCGATTCTTGCACAACAGGTGTGTCCAAGATGACAATATTTGATAGCAACCCCAGCAACAGTAAAGATAATTTATGAAAGTCTTAGTTATCGGCGGCGATGGTTATTGCGGATGGGCAACAGCTTTGCATTTATCC
>JAGVCD010000044.1 GCA_020059425.1 Chamaesiphon sp.
CCGATCGATTATTCTGCCACTGAATTCCAACAACTTCAGCCCTATTTAGTTGGTTATTTATCCCGGTCACTGGCGATCGATCCGGTAGCGACTCAGCTCGGACAAGAAATCTGGCTGGCCACCAATGGTCAGACCCTAGATTTTTTACTACTCCTCAATCAACGCCTGTACCAAAACTGTCAATATCTCTTTCGAGAAATCGGTGAACCTTTACCACCAGGCATTACCTGGTCTCAACAGGCTGGCTCCTGCCGGGATTTGGCCGTGCTATTTATGGAAGTCTGTCGATCGGTGGGTTTGGCGGCTCGGTTTGTGAGTGGTTATCAAGAGAGCAGCGCCACTATGATTGAGGACGAGTTATTGTCACCGCCGCCCCAACAACTCCACGCCTGGGCAGAGGTCTACCTCCCAGGAGCCGGTTGGCGCGGCTACGACCCCACCCACGGACTCGCTGTCGCTGATGACCATATCGCTTTGGTCGCCAGCCCTCTGCCATCTCAGTCGGCACCGATCACCGGCACCATCCAGACTGGTCAGATCGCCCAATCCACAATGAATTACCAGCTCACTATTCAAAAATCAGTAATGTTGGTATCCGGCTGAGATTGTTGCCAATCAACATTGGGCATCCGCTCAAAAGCCACTCGTAAAGATTCTTCCCACTGGGTGCGGATTTTAGCCAGGTAAGGATCGCCCCGTCGCAACCGCAAGCGGTGATTCAAAACAAAGCTATCACTTTGATACATCACCAAATTAATGGGCGGACCCACTGAAATATTAGACTTCATAGTGGAGTCGATCGATAGCAGGGCCGATTTAGCGGCATCTTCTAAAGAAGTCTGAAAAGTAAGTGTGCGATCGAGAATCGGCTTACCATACTTAGTCTCTCCAATTTGAAGAAAAGGTGTATCTGGCATAGCTTGAATAAAATTACCCTGACTGTAAATTAAGTACAACTCCACGGCATCGCCAGCGAGTTGGCCACCCAACAAAAAGCTACAGTGATAGTCAATCTGATCTTTTTCTAGCCAGGGACGTTCTTGAGCCTGAATCTGCCGTAGTTTTTGGCCAATATAGTGCGTAATATCGTACATACTAGTCAGGCTATGGACATTTTCACTATCGGGAGACTTCAGATCCTGGCGAATGCCAGTGATCACTGCTTGGGTAATAGATAAATTACCGGACGTACAAATCAAAATAACTCGCTCACCGGGTAGCGAAAAATCAAAAATTTTCTGGTAGCTAGAAATATAGTCAACACCAGCGTTGGTACGAGAATCAGCCGCAATCACTAAACCGCTACTGGTTACAATTCCAAGACAATAGGTCATAGTCGGATGGTTGGTCACCAGAAACTCCACTCCGATATTATCCTGTCGATCGCCTCACCGGTTCTATTAATTAGCCACCAAACAAATCGCCCAGCTAAAATTCAGCTGGACGAGTCTACTGAGGAAATAATTATATCTAGGTCACAATGCTGCGAATTACAAGGGCTTGTCCAAAATGTTTTCCTGGCGATTTTGTTCGATCGCCTGCTGCAAGTTGTTCAAAGCGTACTGAAGATCCATATTTGGATCCACTGCTACCCAGCCATCACTAGTTGGAGCTTGAGTTTCAAAATGCAAGTGGGCACCAGTAGAATTACCAGTGTTACCCACTCGACCAATAATCGTACCCTGCTGAATCTCCTGACCCTCTTGCACCAGTAATTCTGACATGTGGGCATAAAGAGTTTGAAGTTGGCCGTTGTGTTCAATGACCACGGTTTTACCATAACCACCACGCCATCCAGATGAAATTACCCGACCGGTAGCAACTGCCACGACTGGAGCACCCTCCGGTGCCCCAAAATCTGTACCAGCATGAAAACGGCGATTGCCAGTAATGGGGTGAATACGCCAGCCAAAACGGGAAGTCACTGGTGCTGGAGCAGCCAATGGATAGATAAAATTACTGACAGCTCCATAGTTGGCCAATACCATCGCTGAACTGGTCGGTGCTTGGTGAGCAGCCACTTGGACAGTAGGAATAGGTACAATACTTGGTACCGCTGGCCGACTAACTGTGGGAATTTTGCTCAGTGGCGCTACGGATTTAGTGGGAATTTCATTACTTTGCGGCGGAGCTACGTAAATTGCCACCGATTCCGGCTTCAGCCTTTGCGCTACGGATTGAGGTTTTTGAAAACGCCGTGGAATAGCGATCGGTTTAATATTTGAATTGGCAATATTACTGCGAACTGCTGGCAACGGTTGAACAGCTGGCATAATTCGAGTCGGAACTACTGCAGGGCGAGCGATAGCAATAGCTTTGTCCTGAGGTCGAATACGACTACACAGACTACTCACCAATTTGTTCGTACTAGTATTGCAATCGACAGGTACTGGCACCTGAGCTGCTAATGGCACCCCAGCCCGGGAATGATATTGATGCACTGGCGCCAACATGGCATCCTGAACACCAACAGTAAAGTTATTTGCTGTTAGCAAATCATTATGCAAATTACGCTCAGCCGCACTCGACTGATACTTAGCAGTACTTAGCGCTGGCTGCAAAGATTTGGTATCTGAATCTGGGGTAGTCGTCGGCAGATTAAACTCTGCCGAAACAACTGGTGCCACTATCACTAGGCTAAAACTGCCCAGCCAAGCAACCATTTTCAGGAGTAGTGAATCATGAATTAGCAAGTTTAACCAATTCTGTGCAGAAGAGTCCGCGATTTCGTTTTGTGCCTTTCTGATCATAATTTTATTTGCTAACACAGTCCGAGAATAAACTAAATTTAGTTCGCTACGGCATCACAAGCAGTAAATTTGTGGATGCTCCGTAAAATATTGGCTGTGGATTTTTCTATATTATTAATTAAGATACCCATGATCGTGGTGTTGAGAAACACTTCCATATCAAAAATATCTTAGCCTTCAGCAATATAGCGCAGTTAAATTATTTTGTCTTCAGACTTATGGCCGGAACACTGGTGAAAATTCATCTAGAGAATGATCATAATTCAGTCTAGAAACACGTTTGGTCATGCATGTATAATTCTTAATCTGAAGCAAATCACCCTACAGTTCTATCATCTATTGAAAATCTGTTAAGATGCTGGCGAAAATTGACGATCGATCCCACCACAATTACTGCCGGAGCCGTAAATTTAGTTAATTGAATCTGTTCTTCGATCGAGCTAATGGTGCCAATTAATTCTGATTGTTGCGTCGTAGTTCCCCAACGAATCAAGGCGATCGGCTGCTCGGCTGGCAGTCCAGATTCCCGCAACTTAGTGATTATGTAGGATAAATTGTGTATGCCCATATAAATAACAATCGTCTCAGCAGCCTGAGCGATCGCTGTCCAATTGACAGCTGGCCGATATTTACCAGCAGACTCATGGCCAGTCACAAAAATGACCGATGAACTGTAATCACGGTGAGTGAGTGGAATATTAGCGTAGGCCGGAGCTGCAATGCCGGCGGTTACTCCAGGAACCACTTCCACGTCTACTCCAGCGGCCATCAAATCAGCCATTTCTTCTCCGCCCCGACCAAAAATAAAAGGATCACCACCTTTCAGTCTCACAATAATTTCGGCCTGTTGGGCTTTTTGAATCAGGAGCTGAGTGGTATCCGACTGCAACAAAGAATGCCGACCCATTCGTTTACCAGCGTCAATTTTTTCGGCGGTGGGCGCGATTAAGGCCAATATTTCAGGGCTAACCAGGGCATCATAAACAACAATATGAGCCCGACTTAATAACTGGTAGGCTTTCATGGTCAACAAACCCGGATCACCAGGTCCAGCACCTACTAAATAAACTTTACCCATCGATAATAATTGTTAAATAATGATTACGCCAACTTTTTAATTAATTAGTGTTTTAGATTAATTATGAGCTAAGAGGAGCTGAATCAGCAAGTCCACCAGTTGAGGATTTTGACACAACAAAGATTTTTCTAGATCTCCCTGGGTGAAACGGAATTGGATATCAGGGAAAAGTGATTGTAACTCATTAATGGTGACAGTAATTGCGGCACTGATTCGACCAGGAAATAAAAAATAGGGCAAGATCCCAATTTCGGTAGTTTTTAAGGCTGCTAACTTGTGCAGCTGCTCTGGTAAATGTGGATTGGCTGACCAGTAAGCTGGAGTCATATGCAAATTATGCGCCAGACTGGCCAAGAACTCCTGCGCCGCTGCTTGCTGGCTACCATGAGCTAGCAAAATTTGCTGGGTGGGTAGTTGTTGACTTTGATCATGCAATATTTGCAGCAGACCAGCACTCGCTCCTAAATAAGATAGCAGCTCCAATTTACAGCGATCGGACAGTTCAATTTGTGCCAGATGAATAGCCCGTGGTAAATCATCTAGAACATGCACACCAGGCGCTAAAAACAGCGGCAATACTCGCACCCGCCGACAACCTTGCTGGATAGCTTGGTGCGCAAACAATATTAGCTGATCCACAATTGGCAGTTCTGCCAACTCCAAGCAAGCTGTCCCCAAAAGTATTTCTGGATGCAGTCGCTTTAGTTTGGCCGTGCAATCATGGGTCAATCGAGTAAAAGCAGTCGTGGTGCGCTGATCACGACTACCATGGGCTAATAACAAATAAGCAGTAGAGCTCAAGATTACAAAAATTCATGGATGTTAAGATAAAATATACAGCCAATGATAAAATCTTGATGAAGATTTAAGCAAAAGCATCCCGACAACATCAATAATTCACCAAAACAGGAATTAATTTCAGCGGAACAACTATGTTGGATAAAATATGGCATCGAGGCACATCCAACCCATCCAGGCCGATCGTTCCCCCTGAAATACCTGTGGAAGGTGATATTACTATCATCAATCAAAATAATGGCACCTTTGATAAACCTGTAGATGTTGATAATCCAGCAGATTGGTGTCAGCAAGGTGATTTTTATCGAGAGGCTGGGCAAATAGAATATGCCTTGTCTTGTTATCAAGAAGCCGTAGCCATTCAACCCAATCAGCCCAGCCATTGGCAGAGTATCGCTTGGTGCTTAGTTGGTTTACAGCGCTTAACGGAAGCTAGAGTCGCTTACGAGAAAGTCGTCACACTTCTACCAAATGACTATTCTGCTTGGGGAGATTTGGGATGGATCGAAAACCAACTAGAAAACTATCAAAATGCCTTAATTAGTTTTAACCGCAGCCTAGAACTCAATCCGGAAGATCACTTTTCGCAGGAGCAACGCGCCCAAGTTTTCACATCTTTACGCCTTTATCCAGATGCTTTGGCAGCACTTGACCAAGTCTTAGCAACCAAGACTGATGATCACCGGGTCTGGAGTAATAGCGGCTGGGCTTTATTCAATTTAGGTCGATTGACGGAAGCTCGTCATTGCTACGAGCGCAGCTTAAGCATCAATGCCGAAGACCCCTATGCTTGGAATAATTTTGGTCAGGTGCTTTTTCAACTGGGAGACCTAGAGAAAGCTACCGACTGCTATCGACAAGCGATCGACTTTGATACCAAGTTTGCGCAGGCTTGGAATAATTTAGGCGTGGTCTTATTTGAACAACAGAAGTTTGAAGAAGCAGTGGCCGCTTATAGTAAAGCCGTTAAGATTCAGCCGGATTTTTATCAAGCTTGGACAAATTTTGGCAAAGTCAATTTTTACTTGGGCGAGTTATCCCAATCTTTACATTGCTACGACCAGGCTGTTGCCCATCAACCAGATTTTTACCAGGCTTGGCACTATAGTGGCAATGTGTTAGTACATTTAAACAAACCATTACAAGCCTTAGAACGATATGAAAAGGTTACTAGTCTGGCTCCCCAGTTCTTAGAAGGCTGGACAGCGAAGGGGAACTTATTGAAGCAGCTCGATCGACAGCAGGAAGCTGCAGCATGTTTTCAGCGGGTCGATAAAGTTCAAAACCATGACCTGTCAATTTATCTGAATCAGGGCAAGGTTTTATTGGAATCGGGTCAGTATGAAGCAGCAGTGGCTGCTTATGACCAATTCTTAGCTATTGACGAACACCAGGCTATAGTTTGGAACGATCGAGGCAAGGCTTTATCGAAATCGAAACAATACGATAAAGCTATTTATAGCTACCAGCAAGCGATCCAAATACAGCCTAATCTCCATCTCGCTTGGAATAATCTGGGGGTAGCTTACTTCCAGATAGGCAACTATGAAGAAGCGATCATTCGTTATGACCATACTCTACAGTTGCAACCACATTTCTATCGTGCTTGGTACAATCGGGGCATGGCTCTGTTTGAGCTCGATCGATTGGAGGAAGCTCGTTCTAGTTACGAACAATGCTTAAAAATCAAACCCGATTATCCACCAGGCTGGAATAACCTGGGCTTTATCTTGGTACATTTGGGTCAGTACTCAGAAGCCATTAGTTGCTATGACAAGGCACTTCAACAACAGCCAAATTATTATCAGGCTTGGTATAGTCGTGGTAAAGCTTTGATCAAAATTGGCCAAACCAATGAAGCCTTGGCTAGTTTTGAAAACGCTTTGCAATATGAAGCTAACAATGCTGACCTCTGGCAATCCCATGCCAAGCTATTATTGAGTGTGGAATCTTGGGACAGAGCTTTAGATAGTTTCGATCGGGCGATGGCGTTAAGCGATCATGATGCCGAGATTTGGTATGGACGCAGTTTAGCCTTATCCAAACTTGGTCAGCATTCCGAGGCTTTGGCTGGTTACCAACAAGCTATTAACATCTTGCCAGACCAGGCCGAGTTTTGGTACGAGCAGGGATATGAATGGTCCAAACTAGGTAATCATCAGGAATCGTTAGCTAGTTATGAAAGGTCGTTACAGATCGATCCGCAGCTGTATCAGGCTTGGTACGAATCAGGCAATGCTCTGTGTAAGCTGGGTCGCTACGAGCAGGCTATTGCTAACTATGATCAGATACTAGCTCAGGATAGCCAATTTGCGCCAGCTTATCGAGGGCGAGCCCAAGCCCGTTGTCGGCAGGGCAGTCCTGCTGAAGCACTGGCTGATTATAGCCAAGCATTGGCTTTAGCCCCAGACAGCTATGATATTTGGTATGAAAGGGGGCAAGCTCTTTGGCAGATGAGTAGCCATGAAGATGCTTTGCATAGTTATCAAAAGGCAATCGAAATCGACCCAGAGAATCAACTGGCTTGGCGGGAGCAAGCCCATGCTCTTCTTCAATTACAGCGTTTTGATCTAGCACTAACTAGCTATAATCAAGCTCTCACGATTGTCCCTACAGATTTTAAATGCTGGAATGATCGGGGATCTGCTTTGCTTGGTATGGGCAAGAGTACCGAAGCGATCGATAGCTATCAGCGGGCAACCACCTTAAAACCCAACTATCATCCAGCCTGGCGGAATTTGGCTGGTGCCTTGGCGCAGATCGATCGCACCAAAGACGCCTTAGATTGTTATCGGCAAGCTCTAGCCTATGAACCGCAGGATCAAAATAGTTGGTATGGATTGGGTACTGCACTGAGCCAGAGTGGTCGGTGGGCAGATGCTGTCACCGCTTTTCAGCGAGCTACTGAAATCCAGCCAGATTTTGGTAGTGCCTGGTACCAGCAAGGCAAGTCTCTATCCCAGCAAAGTCAATGGTTAAGCGCCAGCAAATGCTATGAAAAAGCTGCTCAGTTGCAAATAAAAAACTACGATCTGTTTTGGAGCTATGGTGAATCCTGTAGCCAAATGAATCGCTGGTTGGAGGCTTTGTCTTGTTATCAAAGCGCAACTAATGTTGCTCAGCAACCAGCGCAGTTTTTTGCAGCTTGGTGCAGCCAGGCGGAGATGTTTAGTAAATTACACCAGTGGCCAGAGGCCGTCAACGCCTATATTCAGGCATTATACTATGATGGCAACCAAGCCCCGGTTTGGTACCAATACAGTATGGCTTTAGGGCAAGCTGATCGCTGGACGGATGCCCTTGTGGCTGTGCAACAAGCAATCTCTTTGGTCGAGAATGACGGTACTTACATCCAACAAATGGGCATCATTCAGTACCACCTGAGTCAGTTTCCAGCTGCCGTAGCAAGTCTTTCCCAGGCGGTTACATTGCAACAAAGCAGTCCAAATTCCATTTCCTGGCAATATTTGGGCTGTAGTTGCTTTGAATTAGGCCGTTTGGTGGAAGCTACCGCCGCTTACCGTAAATCGATCGATATAGATCCTCTTAACGCGGCAGCATGGTTTCACCGGGGTGATCTCCTGGCCGTACTAGATCGATCAGAAGATGCCTTGGCCAGCTATCAAAGGACTCTGGCCTGCCAGCCCAATTTTTACTTAGCTTGGCACCAGCAGGGCAATATTTTCTTTCAGCAAGAGCGCTTTAGTGAAGCGCTCGATTGTTTCAAAGAATGTTTAGCCATCAATCCTAACCATTATCCAGCCTGGTATCAACAAGGTAATATCTTATTTAGACAAAACAATTTGGAGCTATCTTTGGATAGTTATCAACGGGTTTTAGCCTTGGCCCCCCAAGATTACTGTGCCTGGAACAATCATGGTAATGTTTTAGGCTGTTTGCAACGTTATCATGAAGCAATTGATAGCTACGATCGAGCCTTAGCTATCCATCCAGAGTTTCATCAAGGTTGGAATAATCGGGGCAAAGCACTCTTTCATCTGCAGCGCTATGCCGAAGCGGCAGCAGCTCATGCCCGCTGTGTGGCCATCAAGCCTCGGGAAGCAACGGCCTGGAATAATCGGGGATTGGCACTGCAACAGCTGAATCAATGGCAAGAAGCGATGGAATGTTATGTCCAAAGTGCTGAAATTAATCCGCATGATCACTTAGTGTGGATGAATCGTGGTATCGCCTTGGCACAATTAGAGCAACACCATGATGCTTTAGTATGTTTTGATAACTGTCTCGCTCTGAAGCCAGCAGAAAGTCAGGCTTACTATCTGCGAGGGGTATCTCTTCAGCAGACCGCCCGGTGGCAAGAAGCATTAACAGCTTATGATCAGGCTTTGAGTTACAACCCTGATCACTACCAGTCTTGGATTCAG
>JAGVCD010000034.1 GCA_020059425.1 Chamaesiphon sp.
ACCGACCAAAAAACGCCTAAGGCGATCGCCATCTATCAAAAATTAATTAAAATCACCCCACCGCAATCACCACAGGTCAAGTTCTATCAACAGCGCCTCGCTGCCTTACAGCCCGCCGGAAAAGCCCCGCCGACCAGCCAGTCACCGTCCAAACCCTGATATGCTGATCAACAGCCGATCAGCACCACCTTTATGACGCAGGATTCTCCTTCTCTGGACAACTTACTGGCGATCGCCGACCAATTTGGCGGCGGTGGTCAAATTAGCCAAGTACAGCCTTTTGGCAGCGGTAATATTAACGATACTTTTTTGGTGACAGTGCAGGCTGCAAACGCAGAGAATATTCAAGGTAAATTAGAGCATCGCTTTGTCCTGCAGAGGATCAATACTCAGGTTTTTCAACAACCGCAGCTAGTCATGCAAAATATGCGGATTTTTAGTGAGCATGTGCAGGAATGTCTTACTGCCAATAATTTTTGTCTAAATCGACGCTGGGAAGTACCCCGGGTGCTGCTGACCAAAGATGGCCAAGATCACTATCCAGAAAATAGTAATTTCTGGCGATCGATCAGCTTCATTGAGGGTAGCCAGACTTTTGACACCATTCAAGATTTGGATCATGCCCGGGAAACTGGCTTTGGCTTAGGCATGTTCCATCGATCGATCAGTACTTTACCCACCGATCAATTAGCCGATACTTTACCAGGGTTTCATATTACACCTAGCTATTTACGGCAGTTTGATCAGGTGGTCACCAAAAACATAATTCCGAAAACAACAGAAGTCGTCCATTGCCTGAAGTTTATTGAAGAGCGCCGATTCTGGGCAACGGTCTTGGAAGATGCCAAAGAGCGGGGAGAATTACCACTACGGACTATTCATGGTGACCCTAAGATTAATAATGTGTTGATCGACATCACTACGCAGCAAGCAATCAGTTTGATTGATCTAGATACAATTAAGCCTGGTTTGATTCACTATGATATTGGCGATTGCTTACGATCGGGTTGTAACCCAGCAGGCGAAGAAACAGCTGACTGGGAAGCAGTACATTTCGAGTCTGAATTAGGACAGGCGATGCTACAAGGGTATTTAGATTCAGCTCAAGATTTCTTAACTGATCATGACTACAAATATATTTATGATAGCCTGCGATTACTGGCTTTTGAATTGGGTTTAAGATTTTTCACGGATTATCTAAATGGTAGTGTTTACTTTAAAACAAAATACCCAGAACACAATCTGCTACGCGCCTTAGTACAGTTTCGGCTGGCTGAGAGTATTGAGTCGCAAGAAAGAACGATCAGCAATATTATTAGTGATATGCGATGAAAAAAAAGTTTGCACTGCAACCATTTGAGCCAGTATCGTTGAATTTGAGTGTGACTGGAGAAGTATCGCGAATCGCCAACCAGCTAACAATTAATTATCGATTGGCTGGGGACTTGAGTCAGATTTTGATCCCATCTGTGACGGTAAGTCCTCATAGACAATTTGAGTTGTGGGAAGCAACTTGCTTTGAATTTTTTATAGCGCCAGTGAATGAGTCTTATTATTGGGAATTTAATCTGGCACCTAGTGGAAATTGGAATATTTTCCGGTTAGATGATTATCGACAGGGCTTAAAAAATGAAGAAACAGTGGTAAGCTTGCCCATGCAAATACAGCAGCATGACAAGTTGGTAATCCTCGATCTGCAATTGAGTTTAGATATGCTGATTCCTAGAAATCAGGCTTTAGACATATCAGTAACGACTGTGATTCAAGATCAGAGTAATAATTTTAGCTACTGGGCATTACAACACACTGGTGCGGCAGCCGACTTTCATCGACGTGAAGATTTCACCCTTCAAATAGCCTAAAAAAAATCGGCATTGCTGATTTGATCTATGAATTGCCCTCATCCCCTAACCCCTGTCTTAATTGAAACGCACGCTGAGGAAATCTCAGCGCAATTTCAATCGCTTTTCCCAGATTTGGGAGAAGAGGGATCAGATTCTTACTCCCCTCGCCCAATTTTGGGAGAGGGGCTGGGGGTGAGGGCTAAATCGATTTTTATACTTGAATTCAGCAACGCCCCTCTATTTTGTGGCTGTGTTTTTTTGTTTTTGGATATTACCCGCTGGAGGGTATCTAGTAGCGTAGATTTGATATTCATGTATTGATCATTTAGTCGCAGCATATTTATTCGATAAATTGCCCAGATCATTTTCATAGAAAATAAACTTTTATTCGATGATAATTTCTGAAATTCGGCTATGGCATTTAGATATATTTCTTCCCAAACAAATACTTTGTTTTTCCATTGTGATTCCTGACGAACTAACTTAGAAACTAACTCCGCATCTTCTCTGTTGTACTTATTGATATTATCTTCAACAAATTCTGGTGATAATTCTAGATCCAATATTTTCAAACCAAAATTGTAATCTTGAGCATATTTATAGTTAGACGTAGTAACCATCCCAAATGCGCCACGACCATCACACAAAATAACAGCAGCTCCAGATGCTAGGGCTTCGATCGCACCCATGCCTGAAGCAAAGACGATATCGTATTTACTTAATATATTTTGTGGTGCTGCTACCGATTGTTCAAATCCTGATCCAGCAATATCAACATTTATTCCTAATCGTTTACACACTGGCACAATCACTTGATCAATATTTGGGTATTTACTATAAATTAGACAAGATAGTGGCTGTAATGCCAGGTCTTTAGTTTGAGTGAAAAGCAATTCATTAAAGCTATGAGAAACTATAGCTATTTGATTATTGGGAATTTTTACTGCCTTGTGGATTCTAGACTGTATTAACTTGCTAACAGCAACATATTTAATGATATTAGGATGATAGATTGGTTCATCATGCCACGCTACATAGTCGTGACAAACATAAATAGCAGGAGTAGAGGAGAAGTGACGTAAAGCATCAAATAGGGGTAAGATATGATGGCCATGGATAATATCTGGCTGAAGTTGCAGTCTTTCAATTTTCTCGACGACCTCTATCCCCATTGCCCGAATTTCTTCGGCCAAAGCACCACATTCGGGAGAATAAATAGCTACTTTATGACCAATCATCTTCAGGTAGTAGCTTAAATCTTTAACAACTATTGTCGTTCCAGAACGACTATCTAGGGTGCAATTAGTAATTAGAATATTCATGCTAGGAGATCTGTCTGATCTTGCTGATATCTTTTCTATTACAGTTAATATTCCCAAAATAGATACTGATATCTCTATGTAATTTTGATCGATAGAGTAGATATCAATTGGAGGATTTAGAATAATAAAATCATGCTTCTTGCAGTTCATTACTTAAATCTATATGACAGAATCGGCTAACACTGAAAAAAATGTGGTTGCAGTAACAGACAGTTGGCATGGTCAATTAGATTTGCAATTCGCCAAATCGGGTAATTCAACTCAACTAGCCCGTAGCTATGCCAGCGCACCACTTAAAGTACAACGCCCCTTTTACCCAGAAACAGATGTCTGTCATACGGTACTACTACATACCGCTGGCGGCATCGTGGGTGGTGACAAATTATCTTCTCGATTAATTCTGGCACCACAAACCCAGGTGCTCCTCACCACTGCTGCTGCCGCTAAAATCTATCGCAGCAATGGCTTAACCGCCCACCAAACTATTGAAATCGAAGTTGGTGACGATGCCCATTTAGAATGGCTACCCCAAGAAAGCATTGTGTTCGATCGAGCTTTATATCATCAAAATATGCGGGTAAATCTGGGATGGGGGGCAACTTGGTGTGGCTGGGAAATCACTAGGTTGGGGCGCAGTGCCAGTGGCGAACAATTTTTGCACGGACAATGGCGAAATGCGATCGAAGTGTGGCAAGCCGGACGGCCTTTATGGATCGAAAGGCAACAGTTAGATGGCTCGGTGGAGCAATGGCAAAGTTTGCATGGTTTAGCAACCCAACCAATCGTGGGTACTTTTGCCATGATGGGCGTGTCGGTAGAGCCGGATGTGGTGCAACAAGCTCGCGATCTGTGGACTGGGACAAATGCTGAAATGGTTTTTGGTGTAACTAGGGTACAGGGTGGTTTAGTTTGCCGCTATCGGGGTAGCGATCGACAGGAAGTCCGACGTTGGTTTATGGCGGTGTGGGATTTAGTGCGGCGGCAGTATCGCAATCGGGCTGTTTGTATGCCGCGTGTCTGGCAAATGTAGGAGATTGCTACAGAAACAAAAAAACTGGTGATTAATCACCAGTTTCAGTTTATTAAATACCCATACTAGGTAAAAAATCAATCAGTTATTAGTTAAACGATCGGCGCCATTCTGACATCATTGTTAATCAACAATTCCGATAATTCTTCGGAGTCTACAGTTTCCTTCTCCACTAGCATCACCGCTAGTTTGTCCAGAACACTTCTGTTGCCAACCAAGACATCCTTGGCTCGTTGATAAGCAACCGCTACCAACTCGCTCACTTCCGCATCAATCATGGAAGCTGTTTCTTCCGAGAAATCTCTCTCAGTAGCAATGTCGCGGCCCATGAACATATTGCTTTGCTGACGACCCAGAGCCACTGGTCCGAGCTTTTCACTCATCCCATAACGCATCACCATCTGGCGAGCCGTTTTAGCCACTTGCTGTAAATCACTCGAAGCACCAGTGGTTACTTCTTCATCACCAAAGATAATTTCTTCGGCAATCCGACCACCCAGAGCTACGGCCATTTGGTTTTGTAGGTAGGAGCGGCTATACAAACCAGATTCCATTCGTTCTTCGCTGGGCGTAAACCAAGTTAGTCCACCAGCACGTCCCCGAGGAATAATACTGATTTTTTGAACAGGGTCGTAATCGGGCATCAAAGCACCAACTAAAGCGTGACCAGCTTCGTGGTAAGCCACCAAAGTTTTACGTTTTTCGCTCATGACTCGGTCTTTCTTCTCTGGACCAGCCAAAATCCGATCGATCGCATCATTCACTTCATCCATCGAAATTTCGCTAAGGTTGCGGCGAGCAGCCAAAATAGCCGCTTCGTTTAACAGGTTAGCTAAGTCGGCACCGGTAAAACCAGGAGTCCGACGGGCAATCTTTTCTAGATCAACATCTTTAGAAAGCGTCTTGCCCCGAGCATGGACATGCATTACTTCTAAACGACCGGCAAAATCTGGTCGATCAACGACCACTTGTCGATCGAACCGACCGGGACGCAGTAGAGCAGAATCTAAGACATCCGGACGGTTAGTGGCCGCGATAATGATAATGCCAGTATTGCCTTCAAAGCCATCCATCTCGGTAAGTAACTGGTTGAGGGTTTGCTCCCGCTCATCGTTACCGCCGCCCATGCCAGCTCCCCGTTGCCGACCAACGGCATCAATTTCATCAATAAAGACGATACAGGGGGCTTGAGACTTAGCCTGTTCAAACAGGTCTCGTACTCGGGAAGCACCCACACCTACAAACATTTCCACAAACTCTGAACCAGAGATTGAGAAGAAAGGCACGCCCGCTTCACCAGCTACGGCCTTGGCCAACAGAGTTTTACCAGTACCAGGAGGACCTACTAGCAATACGCCCTTAGGAATCTTGGCACCTAAAGCGGTAAAGCGATCGGCATTTTTCAAGAAGTCTACGACTTCGGTTAATTCCAATTTAGCTTGGTCGATACCGGCTACATCACTAAAAGTAACTTGAGAGTTTGGCTCCATTTGTACCCGCGCTTTGGACTTCCCAAAGTTCATGGCTTGGTTGCCCGGGCCATTTTGAGCCCGCCGAAACAAAAATATCACGCCAACTAGTAATAATCCTGGCAGTAGTAAGCCGCTCAAAGCCCGGAACCAAATACTGTCATCAGCCTGCGGAACGACCACAATATCGACTTTATTATCGGTCAGGATATTGATTAGCTGCGGGTCATTCGGCAAGTTGACCACCACCCGACTGTTATCTTTCTGGTTGGTAAAGATGGCCTTCGACCGGTCAGAAGTCAAACCTACTTGACTAATTTCTTTGGCTTTGACTTTGCTTACAAAAGTGCTATACGGCGCGGTGGTTTGGTTTTGAGCTTGCTGCGGAAAGAAGCTGGTCGCCAAAGCAACCACCACGATCGCTAGTAATACGTATAAGCCTGCGCTCTTCCATCGTTTATTCACGCTGATGTTACTCCTAGTATGTGATACCGACTCGCCAAATCTTTAAATTATTAAGCTTGTTAGTTATTATTAACTTATGTTAACCTTTCTCTCATTTGCTGCGCTACTTATTGGCAAAAATTTATGACGGTTTTCCGTAATTCACCAAAAAATACTCTCAGATAAAAGCTTGCTGAAGATATTCTGGTGCTAAACGGTCGATCGCATAGCTTTTTTTTCCAGTGGCAGTAAGTACCGTGTGGATGGGGATGAATTGCACTACGGCATTACTATAAGCAATACCAGTCAGCCGATTCACCAAGATTTCATCCCAATGGCCTTCATTTACTATTTTGCCCTGAGTTCGCAGCCATTGCACCAAATAAGTCCGAATAATCCCCGGCAAAATTCCAGCAGCGAGGGGTGGGGTATACCAAGTCTGATCTCGCCAGCCCCACAGATTACCAGTACTAGTTTCTAACCAATCGCCAACAGCATTAACTAAAATTGCTTCTTGAGCGACTTGCTGCCGCGCCAACCAGGGTGCTAAATAATTACCGGTCTTGTATTGCGGCAGGGTACGATCAAACCCCGCTACGACTTCGGCTTCAATGCCCTGCTGTTGTCGCTCGGCCAGATCCAGTGGCAGACTTTTGCCCCAAATCAATTCTCGACCATCAGAAAACAATGTAATTCTCACCACTGGGTGGGTGCGAGTCATTAATTCCACCCCCGCGCGAACATTTGACCAATCGGGATCAGACCAACCTAAGCCTTGGATATTGCTAGCTAATCGCTGGTGATGAGCTGCCCACATCGTCAGGGGGTGATCGATCGACCTCTCGTAGATCCGACAGGTGGTAAAGACCGAAGCGCCATAGATCAAAGCCGGATCGTCATAGGCGATTTGCAGAAAAGGCGAGTCGATCAACTCGCCTTGATACCAATAACTCACAATACTGCTACCAAATTGCTAAGAACTTAGCTCCCGCGAGCGTTCTGTTGCGGCCAGCACCGCTTCAATAATTGTCGATCGAAAGCCACCTTTTTCTAAAGCTCGAATACCCGCGATGGTAGTGCCACCCGGACTAGTCACCCGATCTTTACAAATGGCGGGGTGTAGATCGCTCTCGGCTAGCAGATGAGCTGTTCCTAATACGGTTTGCAAAGCTAATTCTTGAGCCGTACCGCGTGGTAGACCAGCAGCCACGCCCCCATCGGCCAGGGCTTCAATCATAATGGCCACATAAGCTGGACCCGATCCCGATAAACCCGTGACAGCATCGAGCTGATTTTCGTTCACCGGAATCACCTTGCCCACGGTCTGAAAAATACTAGCAGCGACCTGATATTGCTTGTCACCAACACGCTGGCTTTTAGCAATAGCTGTAATCCCTTCCCCCACTGTTGCTGGGGTATTGGGCATCGTTCTAATTACGGCCTGCTCTGTAAAAACTTTTTCTAACTGCTCAATAGTCACCCCCGCCAAAATGGAGATGATTAATCGATCGGCGGCCACCTGCAAGTCTTGGACAGCTGTTGTCCACACTTGGGGCTTAACTGCCAACAATACAGTTGGAGCCTTCACCACATCCTGATTCTGGTCAGTAGTAACCACTTGATACTGTTCTTCTAGGAACTGGCGACGGGCAGCCAGCGGATCACTTACCACTACCTGGCCAGCCGTATAAGTTCCCACAGCGAGGAGGCGGGATAGAATAGCTTCTGCCATTACCCCACCCCCAATAATTCCTAACTGGATAGACAATTACTGACCTCTAACTGTAATTCGGACAATCAATTATGCTGAAACACTATTGAACAGCAGCAATTGGTTCGCTCATCCAAGTATTAGATGCCACCGCCCGAGAAGTCCGAACAGGGGCCGGAGCTACTTCGGTTAACAAACTACTAGGAGTACTAACTTGAACACAGCTCGGGGTGAAGAGGAAAATGTTATCACCAATGCGTTCGTAGTGACCATCGATTGCATAGGTACCACCAGCAACGAAATCCACCGCCCGCTGTGCTTCTTCCTGACGGATCAAGGTCATGTTCAGAATCACTGATTTACGCTGACGGAGAGCGTCAATTACCTGAGGCATTTCTTCAAATGCTCGTGGTTCGATCAAAATCATTTCGGAGGCACCATGAGCCATACCGGGCATCCCAATAACATTTCCAGTCTTGGAACGAACTGGCTCGGCACTAGCTACTGATCGCTGATTTCTGGAAATATCTTCAGTCGAGTTACTTTGAGCAACACTAGCAGTGTTATCTACATCATCATATTCATAATCATAGTCGTCTTGATCGTTCAAACCAACGATATCTTTTAACTTGTTGAGGAAACTCACGCTCAATGCTCCTGAATACTTAAAGGATTAGGCAATTACATCCCATGAATATACTTCTAGCAGAAATTGTCAAGTTTTCATAGCGTACAAATTAAATTTCTTTGTATTTACTTAATATTTCGATCACCTGTACTACTTTGCAATATGCTTTTGAAAAATAATTTTGACAGGTCGTGAGAATTAGCACCTAGCATTTAAACAATGAAATCCTTGCTAGCACAAGACTTAGATACTTTTGCACTCTATTAATCACGTATACTTAACTACTTTTTTTCGGTGATTGTTAAAAAACCATGAAGATCTTGAATTTTTGTCAAGTAATAATCAGAATTGGACTATTTTTTCTAAGAACAACGATTTATTAGTATTTCCTGATTCACCATATTTTTTATAAATTCGAGAGTGATTTCATCATAAATTCATCAAGAAAATGCATGGGAAGATTACTCGATAAACTCTTCTTAAAATTCAATCAGGGAACAAAAATTTTGCTCCCGACTCGTATCATTGTTGCCCCGTTAGCTACAGCCAATAGGTAATCGTTAGACATGCCCATCGACAACTCTGGGAGAGCAATATGCGACCAATTATGATGGTTAATCTGATCCCGTAGTTGCCGCAGCTCAAGGAAAAAAGCCTTGGATTCCTCAGGCGTTAAGCCCAAAGGAGCGATCGCCATTAATCCTTGGATCTGGAGCTGCTGGCATTGAGCGATCGCTTCCAAGTCCGCTAGCAATTCGGCCACAGACCAACCATATTTCTGGGGATCAGGCCAGATCTTGACCTGTAAACAGACAGATGGTCTGACCTGGATTTCTCTAGCGATGCGTTCCAAGTTCTGTAAAAGCTTGAGACTATCCACGGCCTGAATCCAATCAAAAATTTGGAGGGCCTTGCGAGCTTTGTTGGTTTGCAGATGGCCAATCATATGCCAACAGATATCGGGTAGATCGGCCAATGCGGCTTGCTTATCGATCGCCTCGGGCACTCGACTTTCTCCAAAATCTCGGACTCCGGCCTCGTAAGCCGATCGCATTAGTGCTACTG
>JAGVCD010000150.1 GCA_020059425.1 Chamaesiphon sp.
ACCATTTTACGTGGTTTTAGCCCAATTTATCCTCAGCTTTTTGTCGTAAGTCGGCTGAGCTGGTGCAACAAGTCTTATGAAATGGCCATTGTTTTATACCTTTCTGTTAGAAATTTCTGAACTTTATTGATTGATGCTCATAGTGTCTATTTATATAGGTATTTAATACTAATGGTATCATCTCATTATATTATTTACAGCTAGTTTGGCAATAGGTAGTAGACAACCGTCTCCTTTTTCGTTATAGTCGGAAGTCCGTGAGTTTTTGTAATCTCCATGAACGTCCAAGAAATTATTCGCTCGATCGAAGCAGAATTCATCAAAAGTGACCTGCCCGAACTCTACATCGGTGACACTATTCGTGTTGGTGTAAAGATCAAAGAAGGAGAAAAAGAGCGCGTACAGCCCTATGAGGGAGTAATTATTGCCAGACGCAATGGCGGCATTAATGAAACCATCACTGTCCGCCGAGTTTTCCAAGGTGTTGGCGTAGAAAGAGTTTTTCTCTTACATTCTCCCAAGATTGATAACATTGCTGTTGTTCGTCGTGGTCGGGTGCGCAGAGCGAAATTGTTCTATCTCCGTGACCGGGTTGGTAAAGCGACTCGCGTGAAACAGCGTTTTGATAGAGACAAATCAAAAAAGGCAACTGTCTAGTTGCCCTAAATTCAGCTCATTCGTGGTTAAATCTAAGTTGAGCTGAACCTGCGTCCTTAGTTCAGTTGGTAGAACGTTGGTCTCCAAAACCAAATGTCGAGGGTTCGAGTCCTTCAGGGCGCGTATTAAAAAAATTAATTTCCATGACTACTCCCTTTTCTCTTAAAATCGGTTGGCTTTATCCCAAACTGATGAGTACCTATGGCGATCGAGGTAATGTCATTGCTATTAAGCAGCGAGCACAGTGGCGGGGAATTAGCGTAGAAGTAATTCCTTACGATCAGGCTAGTGATCCAACTATTCTGGATCAGGTAGATATTATTGCTGGTGGTGGTGCTCAAGATCGTCAGCAGGAAATTGTGATGCGGGATTTGAACGGAGCCAAAACTGAGGCCATCCGCACCAAGCTCGATGCTGGTGCGCCGGGCGTTTTCACCTGCGGTTCACCACAACTGCTGGGTAGATTTTATGAGCCAGGTTTGGGTGAACGGATTGAGGGTATGGGTATTGTCGATTTAGAGAGCAAGCACCCGGGCATTGATGCCCCCCGCTGCATTGGCAATGTAGTATTTGAAATTACGGCCAAAAGACTGGCTACTGAGTTGAGTGCCATGCTGGGTGGTCAAAAGCCGATTATCGTAGGGTTTGAAAATCATGGTGGCCGTACCTTCTTGGGTCCGCAAGCGGAGTCTTTGGGGACGGTGATTAAAGGATTTGGAAACAATGCCCAAGATGGCACCGAAGGTGCTTTTTATCATAATGCGATCGCTACCTACTCTCATGGCCCATTAATTCCCAAGAATCCGTTTATTGCTGATTGGATGATTAAAACGGCTATTAAAAATAAGTACCAAGAAGATATTAACCTCACACCCTTGGACGACAGTTTAGCGAATCAAGCTCGTGCCAACATGTTGCAGCGGTTGGGTGTAAACTTGGCGTAATGCTATGACCGATTTATTCTTTACTACTGCTCGGCACCAAGCAGAGCTAATTCGGACTGGCCAAATTTCTCCGCTAGAGCTCACCCAGCTGTATCTCGATCGCATTGCCCAGATTGATCCGCAGATTGGTGCTTTCTTTGTGGTAGCTGCCGATCGATCTCTAGCCGTAGCTAACGCCCAAACTGCCCAACTAACAACATCTGCCAACTTACCACCGCTATTTGGATTACCCACCGCTATTAAAGATCTGAATCCGGTGGCTGGCTTACCCTGTAGTTATGGTGTTGCAGCCTTGAAATATCAGGTCGCTACAGCGGATGATGGCATTGCCACCCTTGTGCAACAAGCGGGTTTTAATATTTTAGGCAAAACAGCAACTCCCGAACTGGCTTCCTTTCCCTACACCGAGCCAGCGGGTTTCCCCCCGACCCGTAATCCTTGGAATTTGGACTATACTCCTGGCGGTTCTAGCGGTGGTGCCGCTGCCGCAGTGGCCGCAGGCTTATTACCAATGGCGGTGGGTTCTGATGGCGGCGGCTCACTGCGCGGACCGGCCCACTGTTGCGGTTTGGTGGCAATCAAGCCTACCCGAGGTCGTGTTTCCGATGCGCCCACTGGCGACAGGTTAAGTGGCTTGGCCATTAATGGACCGCTAGCGCGAAATGTCCAAGATGCCGCTATTTTGCTGGATGCTTTAGCCCAGCGACTCCCCGGCGATTTATATTGTTTGCCAACCCCCGTGACTTCTTTTGAGGCCGCTGCCCAGCAAGCACCGGGTTCTCTCCGAATTGCTGTTTGTAAGTCTTTTCCGCCTTTTACTCATTTAGCTCCCAGCTATGGGGAGGCAATCGATCGAGTGGCCGATATCTTGAGCAATCTTGGCCATCAGCTCAGTACCGTCACCCTAGAGGTAGGGGCTTTAATTGATCCTTTCACCACGGTGTGGCAAACAGCCGTAGCCGCCTCTGGTATTCATTTAGCGGCGCTATGTGAATTTAATCAGTGGCTCCACCATCGATCGGGTAGTGCGGGTGAGTATTTGAATGCCCTCTACCAAATGCAAGGTATCGCTCGCCAGATTGTGGCACAGTGGCAAAACTTTGATGTGTTACTCGCTCCGGTTTACCTGCATCCCACTATTACAATTGGGGCATGGGCACAATTAGCACCCGAGGAAATTATGGCTAAAATTGCTGATTGGGTTTTGCCCTGTCCGATTTTCAATGCTACTGGTCAGCCCGTAGTCGTTCTACCAGTTGATACGACAAAACTGCCGTTGGGTGTACAGTTGGTGGGTAACCTAGGTGCAGAGGCTCTACTAATTAGCTTGGCAGCCCAGTTAGAAGCCCAATTACCCCCAGTTAGTTACCCCCGCTTGTCATAGGCCACTTATAGATATACTAGACAAGAGAAAAATCATCATTAAGTAAATGTTTACCCCCCCCTGGTTTCAGCCACTCATCTGGCTCGACTATCGTCTAGCTGTGCTTTTCACCCTAATTGTACCGATGGTGCTTTTAATCTGGGCATTGGTTAAAAAAGTGCCCGTAGTTATTGGCCTCATGGTTATTTATTGGAAGGTGGCCAGTCTATTCGCAATCACCATTGCTTTGGTATTGAGTAGTTCCAACTTATCTTTTTTCTCTGCCCTTGCTGCTAAAATTCTCATCCCAGTCAGCCTCTGGATCTGGATCGACATTAATGAAGAAATTAATGATTTGCCACCCAAGGCCATTAAACTAGCCCTCACTGCTTGGCGCTGGGCTATTACAGTCTATTGTGGATTGGGAGCGATCGCTTTGCTGCCTTTTGTACAGTGTGGTTTGTCCGCTCAATCCAACTTCTGTCAGGCTTGGTTTAAATTACCTCTGCTAGCGCGGGCTGCGGTCAATCCTGGAACTTTGGGTGGTTTAGCCACAGCAGCACTGATTGGCTATGCCCTCTGTTTTGGCTACTTTTTGTTGGTAAGATTTCCCAAGCAGGGTCGGATGGCGATCGATAACTAACCTTCTACATCATCAATCCGCACCACTAAATCAGATTAATTATTGGACTTCTCCTAGCCATCATGACCGAATATTTTGCCACTGTGGCGCGGGGCTTAGAAGCACTAGCTGCCATCGAACTAACTGAATTGGGAGCGAGTGGGGTCACCCCAGGTTTTTGTGGCGTAGCCTTTAGTGGCGACCAAGAGCTGTTGTATCGGGTTAATCTGTGGGCGAGACTGCCTTTTCGGATTTTGGTGAAGCTAGCGGAATTTCCTTGCCTTGATCCGACGGATTTGTTTGCCGGAATGCAGAGTATTAACTGGCAACAGCATCTTACTCCCGAGCTAACCATGGCTGTAACCGCTACTGGTAAAAACGATCAGCTAAATCACAGTCACTTTACGGCGGTGCAGGTCAAAAGAGCCATTACCGAACAGCAAAAGTCTAAATTAGGCGATCGGTCAGACGTTGACACCGAAAACCCGGCAGTGCGCATTAACGTGCATATTGAAGAGGATTCCTGTACTGTGAGCTTAGATAGCTCTGGCAATAGTCTGCATCGCCGGGGCTATCGACCAGCGGTCGGAGACGCTCCCCTGAAAGAATCTTTGGCTGCTGCCTTAGTAAAAATGTCGGGTTGGCAACCGGAATTAACCTTTCTCGATCCGCTTTGTGGTTCCGGGACATTGCCGATCGAAGCCACTATGCAGGCTTTAAATATTGCGCCGGGTATTTTTCGGGAGCAGTTTGGGTTTGAAACTTGGCCTAGCTTTGATCAGGTGCTGTTCGATCGACTATTCAAAACAGCAGAAGAAGGTGAAAAATCGGCACTCATTAGCCCGATTATTGGCAGTGACCATAACTCCGGGGTAATTCACCAGGCCCAAACCAACGCTGTTAAATGCGGTATTGACCAACATTTACAATTTATCCACCGCGAACTAGCTGATGTTGAAGCTCCTGCTGACTGCGGGGTGTTAATGTGCAATCCTCCCTATGGCGAGCGGTTAGGACGGGACATCGATCTGGGAGATTTTTATCGCCTGTTGGGAGATGTGCTCAAACAGCGCTTTAAGGGTTGGACCGCTTTTGTTTTAAGTGGTAACAAAGAACTGGCTAGATCGATCGGACTCAAATCAGCACAAAGGATGCCAGTTTATAATGGCACTCTGCCTTGTCAGCTGATGAAATACGAGCTGTATTAGGGAGTAATATTTAGTGAGCAATCCACTGGGCATCAGTCACAATAAAAATCCCACCCAGTTTTTTCATCATCGGTGCCATGGCTTTGGACAGCTGCTCCGGCATTTCTGGCTCAGTACAGATCACGATAATGCAGCTATTAGTAATTAAATCGTCACCAGAAAAGCCGTGTTCGCCACTGCCAGAAAGATTATTAATGACGGTATAGTTTTTAACTAAGTTTTTTTTCAGAATCTTGAGAATGCCTGGAACTTCCAGCTCACTCACAATAATTTCTACTTTTTTGACAGTTTTTAGCACAAATTTAGCTCCCAAATCCCATTAATTGAATTGTTTGTAGATAAACCGGAATGCCGACGATGATGTTAAATGGAAAAGTCAGAGCCAAAGCCATCGAAACATATAAGCTTGGATTAGCTTCTGGAATCGTCATTCGCATCGCTGCTGGCACCGCAATATAAGAAGCACTGGCACAGAGCACAGCAAAGAGCAAAGCATCGCCTTGATGCATCCCCAGGGCCTTTGCTATCACAATTGCAATAATGGCATTAGCGATCGGCATTAATACTGAAAAACCAATCAAGAACAAACCAGTCTGCTTCAGATCCCGAATGCGGCGGGCAGCGACTAAACCCATATCCATTAAAAAGAACATCAAGGCACCGTAGAATAAATCTTTTTCCACAAATAAATGAACTTTATCCCAGCCTTCGCTGCGCACTAGCGCTCCAATGATCACACTGCCAATGAGCAGTAGTACAGAACCATTTAGAAAGGCTTCATGCAGCACCTCACCCCAGGATGCCCCCGAACTTTTGATCGGCTCCCCATCTTCGGAGAACTCCTGTTTTTTTTCGGCAAAAACCCGGACTAGAATCAGACCCACCACGATGGCCGGTGATTCCATCAAGGCCAGGGCAGCCACCATGTGACCACCGTAGGGAATTTGCAGCTTATCCAGCAACGAACTGGCCGTAATAAAAGTGACGGCACTGATCGATCCATAAGTAGCGGCGATCGCTGCCGCATTATAGGCATCCAGCTTGATGCGGAGAATAAAAAAGGAATAGAACGGCACGATCGAAGCCATGACTATTGCGGCAATCAAGGTGGCGATAATTAGGGGGGTAATGCCCTCCGGACTGATGGCGCTTTCATACAATTCATGACCACCCTTAAAGCCGATCGCTACCAGTAGGTAAAGCGAAAACAACTTAGGGAGAGGATTAGGTATTTCTAAATCGGATTGAACGAACACCGCGAACATTCCCAAAAAGAAGAATAAAACCGGCGGGTTCAAAATATTTGACAGGATTAAACTACTATCCATCGGCTATTTTAAAACTTTCATAAATTTGACTGCGTTCATTATGCAGCTGTTAGTGACTAGCAGCAACACATCAGTGAATTGACTGATTACACTATTGAATTAAAATAGCTACCCTGAACTTAAATATGGCAAATATGTAGAAATAAGTAGAGGTTGGGGTGTTAGCAAGGGTCTGGAGCGCGGCGATTTTGGGTATTGATGCCATCAAAGTAGGCGTAGAAGTAGATGTATCAAATGGTTTGCCGGGAGTGAGCTTAGTTGGTTTGCCCGATGCCGCTGTCCAAGAATCCCGCGAACGGGTCAAAACTGCCATTAAAAATGCCGGAGCCAGCTATCCGTTAAAACGAATTGTAATTAATCTAACACCTGCCGATTTGCGCAAAGAAGGACCGATATTTGATTTACCGATCAGTGTGGGCATTTTAGCTGCCTCTGGGCAGGTCAACAGTGAACTATTGGGCGACTATTTATTTCTGGGAGAGCTGTCCTTGGATGGTAGTCTGCGACCAGTCGCCGGAGTACTACCGATCGCTGCTGCTGCTCAACGCTTAGGAATTACTGGCATGATTGTGCCGGTGGATAATGCCCAAGAAGCCGCTGTCGTCAAAGATTTGAAAGTCTACGGCTTGAGCAGCCTGCAAGAAGTGATCAGTTTTTTGCAACAGCCCGATCGATCCGACCCCCAATTCTCGCCCGTGATTGCTGATGTGCCCGATCGGCATCACCAACTCAATCAACTGAATAATCTCCAGGATGTCAAAGGCCAAGCCCACGCCCGTCGAGCTTTAGAGATTGCCGCCGCTGGGGGACATAATTTGATATTTGTGGGACCACCGGGCAGTGGTAAGACCATGTTGGCGCGTCGCCTGCCGGGGATTTTGCCAGACTTATCATTTGCCGAAGCCTTGGAAGTTACCCAAATTCACTCCGTAGCCGGACTCCTCAAAAACCGGGGTTCTTTAATTGCCGATCGACCATTTCGGAGTCCGCACCATTCTGCTTCTGGTCCGGCACTAGTGGGTGGCGGTAGCTTTCCTCGTCCCGGCGAAATTTCGTTGGCGCATCGCGGCATATTATTTTTGGATGAGCTGACTGAGTTTAAACGCGATGTCTTAGAATTTCTGCGCCAGCCCTTAGAAGATGGTTTTGTGACAATTTCGCGCACCCGCCAATCGGTATCTTTTCCAGCACAGTTTACCCTCGTCGCCAGTACCAATCCTTGCCCTTGTGGTTATTATGGCGACAACATTCAGCCTTGTAGCTGCGCACCTCGCCAACGGGAACAATACTGGGCAAAGCTTTCTGGTCCATTAATGGATCGGATTGACTTACAAGTGGCGGTTAATCGCTTAAAACCAGAAGAAATTACCCGTCAATCTACCGGAGAATCGACGGAGACGGTGCGGCGGCGGGTACAGGTAGCGCGGCAACTGGCTCAGCAACGCTTTCAGGAAACAAATATTTTATGCAACGCCCAAATGCAAAGTAAGGAGCTGCAACAATGGTGTGC
>JAGVCD010000270.1 GCA_020059425.1 Chamaesiphon sp.
CCTTTACATCCCGATAAACAACGAGAGCGCGGCTTCAATCAAGCAACTCTAATTGCCCAAGGCTTTTGTCAACAGACTCGTCTGCCGATCGATGAATCTCTGCTGCGGATTAAATCAACTCAAGCTCAATTTCAGCTCTCACCGATCGATCGACAACGTAATTTAAAAAATGCTTTTCAGCTAGCACCCAATCATAAATTAGCCGGAAAATCTGTATTACTAATTGATGACATTTATACGACTGGAGCAACCATTTCCGCTACCAGTCAAGTTTTAGAAGCTTCTGGGGTCCAGATTTTTGGAGTAGCCGTAGCAGCCATTGCTAAAATGGATTAAAGTATGCATAAAAGTCAGTAAGACTAGACAAGGGATCAAACGAATCGCCATTATTAAACAACAACAATTCAGCCTAAGTACCCAACTTTTGACAAGCTTTAATTGCGGATGTTAAGCTCGACCAGTAAGCCCAACTTGGCGAGAAATTAAATTGTCGCAACTCACTCATCCCCGATTAGCAAAAAATAACTTTGATTTACTGCGACTGTTATTAGCCATAATAGTTTGTGTGTCTCATACTTCCTACCTATCTGGATTTCAGCAGATCGGAATGATTTCTAGCTTTTTATCATCATCAGTTGCTGTCAAAGCTTTTTTTGTAGTCAGTGGCTTTTTGATATTCATGAGTTATGAGCGATCGTCATCTTTGATGGCTTACGCCCGTAAGCGCATTATTCGTATTTACCCAGCCTATTTCGTGGTGGTAATGCTCTGCGCCGTGCTATTAGTTGCGGTTAGTTCTAAGGATATCGGCGAATATTTTTCGATCGAATGGATTAAGTATGTTTTTGCCAACCTCACCTTCCTGAATTTATTGCAGCCAAGATTGCCAGGAGTTTTTGAAAACAATAATCTGACTGATATTAATGCTTCCCTCTGGACAATCAAAATCGAGGTAATGTTTTATCTGGCTGTGCCAATTTTGGTATTCTTGTTTCGGAAGTTTTCTCGTCTACCTGTATTAATTTTGGTCTACTGCTCTTCCGTTGCCTACGCCGAAATCTTGGAAGCAGTATCTAGAAACACTGACCAGGGAATTTATGAAGAGCTGAGTCGTCAACTTCCAGGACAGCTATCCTACTTCATGGCCGGTGCCTTTTTCTATTATTTCTTGCCACTATTTGAGCATCATGTCAAATACTTTTTGACAGCTGCAGTATTAATTCTTACGATCAATTTTTGGTTTCCATTTCCTCTACTAGAACCCTTTGCTTTAGCCACAGTGGTGATCTTTGTGGGACTATTTGGGTATCTGGGCAACTTTGGGACTTATGGCGATTTTTCCTATGGTATGTATATCTTGCATTACCCGATTATTCAAACCATTCTGCATTTTGGCTGGTTCCAAAACAATCCTTGGTCTTTCTTGGCTGTTGCGATGGCTGCTACCACAGCTGGTGCGATCGCCATGTGGCACTTAGTCGAAAAACGGTTTTTAGGTCGTCGGAGCCATGCTGTTGCCAAAAATCTGGTATCAGAAAATATCCCTCCTAACCTAGATGGAGAAACTTCTCCAACCGATTTCAATTCTAGAATATCGGCTTCGGACATTCACTAAATTAAGCAGTAGCAGGGATTCATTTAAAAGAGAATCTTAAAAAATAATAAAATTTGGTGTGTTTTGATACATCAATAGTGGGTACAATAGATTTATATTGAGTGTCAGGTGAACATGTGGTCATCAACCAGCAGAACTTACTTAGTTAACTGGGGTGGCACATCTAGTGAGCAAGAATATACGCCCTAATCTCTATGCAAGTTTTCAACTTACTTTTGCTATCACGAAGCTATTTAGACAATTTAGAAGTTACTAGCCCAGAATTGGCACACTGGCTTTGCAATACTATTCCTGCCCAGTGTCCCTTCGAGCGAAATATCAGCCTCTTTGGCCGTCATCTTTTCCATATTCCACCCCTTTGTAAGCTTAACCCGTTCTACGAACAGCTGACTGGACTGCGCTGGCGGGCACTATGTTATTTAGCTGATGAATGCGGCGAATTCGTGGTTTAATCCATCGAGTCCATCGACTGTAAAACACGTCTTACTGATGGATTGGTGATGCGCTCTGTCACAATCGCTGCTCCAATTTTGGTTGGCACAATAAAGCGGACTTGGCCAGATTTCACTTTTTTGTCCAAAGACAGTGCGGTTACAATTTCATCGATCTTGATCCCCGCTGGCAGGGAAACAGGTAATCCAGTATTTTGGATGACCTGATCTTGACGAGCCGCATCAGCGGCTGTCCACAATTGTTCTTGTACAGCCAACTGGCCAGCGGCTACCATGCCAATGGCCACAGCTTCGCCGTGATTGACTACTTTATAGCCAGTTAAACTCTCGATCGCATGACCAATGGTGTGACCGTAGTTAAGAATTGCTCTGATTCCCCCTTCTTTTTCATCTTGGCTCACAACATCGACCTTGGCTTGAGCCGAGCGGCGCAGGATTTCAGCTAGTAACTCGGGACTAATTTTAGATAACCGGTCAAGATTACCAGCGGCTTCTAACATCCGAAACAGTTCGGCATCCCAGATGATCCCGTACTTGATTACTTCGGCCATCCCCGCTCGCCATTCCCTGCTGGGCAAGGTTTTGAGCACTTCGGGATCAATCATAACCAAGCGCGGTTGATAAAAAGCGCCAATCAAATTTTTGCCCTGGGGATGATTAACACCAGTTTTACCGCCGATCGAAGAATCCACCATCGCCAACAGAGTGGTGGGGACTTGGATAAAGTTGATCCCCCGCAGCCAGGAAGCAGCGGCAAAACCTGTCATGTCACCAATGACCCCGCCGCCGAGGGCTAACATAGTGGATGATCGCTCCAAACGTTGACCGATCGCCACATCGTATATTTTTTGGATAGAGGCCAGATTTTTGTAACGTTCTCCGGCAGGCAGCAAGCAAGTAGTAACCGCAAAGCCAGCCGCAGTTAAAGAATCTACTACGCTTTGCCCATAGTGCTTGAAAATTACTGGGTTAGAAACTACAACCATCTTTTCACCGAGCTCTAGCTGCTGGCAATGTTGACCTATCTGCTGTAAGCCCTGGGGTTGAATGGAGACATTGTATTGACTGGTGGGTAATTCTACCCGAATCGTAGCTTCCATAGGTCATCGCCGATCGAACGTTATCAATAGATATTATAAGGTTTCAGCATTCGTGTATTGGAGCAGCTGCCCATAACTAGCTCTTACTGCCATCATGGTTGGAAAAAATTGATCAGCTCCCACCAGTTCTATGAAACCAGCCCGTTGGAACTCCGCCAACACCCGAGGCTTGACTGCCACCCAACTAAACCGAATAGCTTGCTGAGTTAGTTCGTCATGTAAATCTACCAGCATTTCGATCGCCGTAATATCAACTTCGCCGATCGCTTCGGCATTGACAACCAACCAGTGAATATTCGGCTGTGCTTGCTTCAGAGCAGCGAGTATCCGACACTTAAAATTGTCAGCATTGGCAAAGAATAGCGGCGCATCGTAACGATAAATCACTAAACCAGGAATATGCAGCGGGATGGAATTAGTCCGGTTCTCCTCCATAGTGGTAGTAAGCGCTGATTTTTTCAATACAGCATCAGTCGGATTGGCAATGCGGATTAAAAACTCTAGTAGCGACAATAACATGGCCACCAATACTCCAGTCGTAATACTGGTAAATAGCACACCCAAACTAGTCGCCAGAGCCAGCACAAATTCGCTGAGTCGAAAGCGGTAGAGGCGCACAAACTCCGGAATTTCAATTAAGCGACTAGCGGCATAGATGACGATCGATCCCAAAGCAGCTTTCGGAAATAAGGCTAAAACTGGCCGCAAAAACAACAAAACTAAAATCACGACGATTAAAGCTATTATTGAAAATAATTGCGTCTTACTCCCCAAAGACTCGCCCAAGGCGGTACGACTGCCACTACTACTAATCGGAAAACCCTGCATCAAGCCATTGCCTAAGTTACAGCAACCCAGAGCCAGTAATTCTTGGTTGGCATCAATTTGGTAGCCATTCCGACTGGCAAAGGCACGAGCGGTTAAGACATTATCGGCATATCCCACGATGGCAATGCCCAAGGCAGCGATGATTAGAGACGAAATGTGATCGATCGACGCTGGCGGCAGAGCCAAACTGGGTAATCCTGCCGGGATATCACCAATAATCCGGATGCCCGCTTGATCCAGGTGTCCGACGGCCACGGCACTAGTTGCCAACAATACTGCTAGGAGTGGAGCAGGGGCTTGCGGTGCTAATCGCTGTAAGCTATACATCAAAAATAATACGGACAGCGCTAGGATCAAGGTGGGAATATGAATTTGCTGCCATTTACTAATCAATTCAAGGATAGTGCTATCGATCGCCGTGCTGGTTAGAGACAAATTAGTAACATTACCCAATTGCCCGACCATCATCAGCAGTGACACCCCGGTCATATAGCCAATCAGAATCGGTTTAGAGAGCAGATTAGCCAAAAAACCCAAGCGCAGTACATAGCCCAGTAAACAAATAACTCCCACCATTAGAGCTAGCAATGATGCCAAGCCCGCATAGTTGCCACCCGTCATCGCAGTTAGTGGCGAAATGGTAGCTGCTGTTAACAAAGCAGTTCCAGACTCCGGTCCCACCGACAGCTGACGGGATGAACCCAAAAAAGCGTACAAAAATAGAGGCACCAAAATTGCCCAGAGACCAGCGATCGGTTGCACTCCAGCTAATTCGCCGTATGCCATGCACTGTGGAATTAAGTAGGCGGCAACGGTGATACCCGCGACTAAATCGCCCCGTAGCCAAGTGGATTGGTAAGAAAGGAATGTTTGCAATCCAGGCAGTTTAGACAAGCGGACTTCTCACTAATTAATCTCTTCTGGCAATTTAACTATTTCCAAGATACTATGTGTCTTGGTTGGAAGCGACCGATCGCATAAATCAACAACAAAACCCCAGCAAATTTAGCCAGGGTTTTGAGAAATTCAATGAAAAATACTAAGAATTAACAGCCTTGCCGAGAAGATAGCTTCTCACACTGGGCTTGAGTTTCTTGCAATAATACTTGTAAACTATCGCCGGACTGCATCAAGTCTGGCACTAAATTACGGGCTTGCAGAGCCATATGCAGTTGCAAATGCGCTACATAGTCACTAATCTCGGCACCGAGGGACGGCTCTAACTGAGGTGGAGTGTTGGGCGTTTCCATCTGTAATTATGTGTTCGGTAAACAAAAAATATCACATTACATTCACTTACTGCCAGATCTTGCAAACAAACATTTACAAACTCATACCCCACATCTAGTCGATGATCAATACTACTACTTCATGGCCTGCCAATACCTGCTGAACACCCATGGGCAACAGTGCTAATCCATTGGCCAGCGCTAAATTAATCAAGTTGCCAGAATTATGTCCTCCCGCTACTGGGGTAAATTGATAGCAACCTTGGACGCAGCTAACCTGGCCCCACAAGTAGTTTTCCCGTTGGCCATTGGAGCGCAGGATTTGGGTAGTCAGGGCATTTTGCCAAACTAATTGGGGTGCTGGT
This sequence comes from Chamaesiphon sp., assembly GCA_020059425.1. The sequence continues at coordinate 5,590 of JAGVCD010000270.1, forward strand.
ATGCCTGCTAAACACTGGAAACTCAAATACACAAAGCGCCAGCAGCTTACTAGGGCAGATACCGGATTGCCGGGTAGTCCGAAATAAATGATCGATCGATCCCCTCTCTCAAAAGTGGCTACAGTCAAAGGCTTACCTGGTTTAACAGCCACGGAAGTGACGTGAATCTGTCCACCCAACTCGACTAATACCCGATCGACATAATCGAAATCGCCCACCGACACACCACCAGTAGACAAAACAATATCAGCTTGACCTATCGCCTGCTGCATGGTGGCCGCTAAAGCCGCTGGCTGATCGGGGACAATGTCTAAGCAAATCGCTTCCCCGCCCCATTGCTGCACCAAAGCAGCCAAAGCATACTGATTGGAATTAACAATTTGCCCTGGTTGTAAAAGCTGCTCCGGCGCTACTAATTCATCGCCAGTAGAAATAATCACGACCTTTGGTCGCTGGTAAACCTGGACTGCGGCATATTGAGCAGCGGCTAACACAGCGATCGCTGGTGGTAATAATCTCGTCCCGGTTGGCAACAACAGATCGCCACGGTGGGCATAGTCACCCTGTTTACGGACAAACTCCCCCAATGTCTGCGGCGCTTGCTGGATTGTGACCATCTCACCAGCTAAAATGGTCTGTTCTTGCATGACGATCGTATCAGCTCCCTCTGGCAACATTGATCCGGTAAAAATACGTGCCGCTTCACCGGGACCAACCGTTTTCGTTGGTGGCACACCAGCGGGAATGGTTTCTACTATTTTCAAACTCATCGGTTGTTGGGCAGTATGTGCCTGAAAATCTGACCACCGCACGGCATAGCCATCCATGGCTGAATTGTCCCAATGGGGAAAATCGAGTTTACTAACAATGGGCTCCGCTAGGATCCGATCAAACGCCTGACTCAAACTAACAGTTTCAATAGTCCGCAGGGGTTTACTAAGAGCAAGAATAATCTGAGTTGCTTGGTCGGCAGTGAGCATAAAAATACTAAGGTTAACTGAATGGGGCGATCGCACTTCACCCCATATTGTAATTAGGTAATGCATGGCCTCTGGAAAAAATCACGATCGCATTACTCTAATTAGTCTCCCCTTGGTGGCCGGAGCTAGCTTGGCCATCACCAAAAGTACCGACCTGACATTTTGGGTGGCTAGTAGCTTCTTGTTTAGTGGACTGATGTTTGGGCCGGATTTGGATATCTACTCGCGGCAGTATCAGCGCTGGGGCTGGTTGCGTTGGCTATGGCGACCCTATCAACGCTGCATTCCCCATCGATCGGTCCTATCCCATGGCCCGATCATTGGGACTGTTATACGAATCTTGTATCTCGTTATGTGGTTGGGCTTGATTGGATTTATTTATCTGATGGCGAGGAGATCGATCGGTCATAATTCGGGAACTTACCGCCAGTGGTTAGATCTGATGCCAGCATTAATAGTCAATCACCAGCAGCAAATTTTAGCGACGGTAATTGGCCTGGAGCTAGGAGCCATGAGTCATTATCTGGCTGATATTATTTCCTCCACAACAAAGAAGTGGAAAAAACGCTCCACTGCTCGATCGATCAGTCGAAAGACTAAAAAGAAAAAAGTTTAAGCTACCAATTTTGATAGATTGTTAGCCGATAATTAATAGTTATTTTGACGGCGCATCGATAGCAGTTGCATTAGTTGGAGCAATGCTGAAATAGTCGTGGCCACATAAGTCCAAGCCGCTGCACTTAAAACTTTTTTAGCTGCTTTATTTTCTTCACCTTGCAAAATGCCCAAGTCATTAATAATATTCAAAGCACGGCGAGATGCATCGAATTCTACCGGCAAGGTCACGATGTGAAATAGGACAGCTGCAGCAAATACGATAATCCCAATATTCAGCAGCGCATTACCAAACACCATCCCAGCACCAGCCAAACCTACACCAAACATTACCAACAAGGGACCAAACTGGCCACCAATATTAGCTGCTGGTACTAACGCGGCCCGCAAATTCATTGGCTTGTAGCCTTGGACATCTTGCAATACATGACCACATTCATGGGCGGCGATCGCAGCGGCTGATAAAGAACTAGATCCATATACTCCTTCGGAGAGGCGCACTGCCCGAGCCGATGGGTCGTAGTGATCACTGAGCTGACCGGCCACTGGCTCCACGGTCACATCATTTACTCCCATTTTCTGGAGAATGGTCTGGGCAACTTCTGCTCCAGTCATGCCCAGGCTAGAACCCACCTCCGAATACTTGTAATAAGTGTTTTTGACGTGGAACTGAGACCACATCATCAGTAACATTCCAGGAATTATCCACAAATAGTAACTCATAAGCTCCTTGTGCCAAGCCAAATTCAAATACAATGAATTTTATCCTAACACCTGTATTTCATTTACCAGGGTAATGTTTACCCTACTTCATGGATGGGTATCGTGTGAGCTAGGCTAAATAAAATTACCTAGCAATAGATTATTTATTTGAACTTTTGGACAATCTCACGGGACTGGTTCAGTGTAGTGGGATAACACAGTTCTTATACAGCATGGATTCTAGGATTTTGGTGTAATTGAGGTCTACGAGGGCTTGAACGAGAAAATAAGGCTTCTAGCC
>JAGVCD010000334.1 GCA_020059425.1 Chamaesiphon sp.
AGCGATGTCATCCATGTAGTGATGATAATCAACTAAGTTGCGTATGCGATCGGCATTATGCTCAAACTGTTCTAAGTAGTGAGATCGATCGACAGCGGCGACTCTCTCCATTTCGGTAGGGGCGGGTAGAACTTTTTCTCCGGTGCAGATCATGGCAAAAAAACGCGATTGCATTTCCATGATTGGGAACTGGCTGCCGAATCCAGGGCGGGCCGAACCAATCCAAACTATTTTGTCTTGATACTTGGGATGGAACATATGTTTGTACAGACTACGTGGGTCGGTGGACTGAAGATGTTCTGGCATAAAGGATACATAGTTTTTGTAACCAGTAGAAAATACGACAGCATCAATATTTTGCAAGGATTCTCCCTCTGCCGTATGCAAGGTTTTGCCGCCATCTTCTACCTTTACTATTTCACCCACAACTTGACAGCCATGATGGACGATCGCCTTGGGCAATGAGAAAGTTTTTGTGCCATAGGTTCCCCAGATGCCTCGGCGCGACTTAATTGTGGTGTTCAGCTCCGCTACCACGTCATGAACTGGATCTTGATGATTTAACTCGGTCTGACAAATAGCTTTGCTCAAAATCTCTCCATAATCACGAGAAAGACCCCAAAGACCCCGATGGGTAGAAATATCGGAGGCGGATGTGCCCCGATAACGTGGTACTAACCAGCCTGCCGAAGTACGCAGACTTACCCAAGATTTGTTGGCGACGCTGGATACTTCTAGGGCTACATCCGAGCCCGATTCACCGCCACCTACCATCACCACATTTTTGCCTGCAAACTTATCAGCATTGCGATATTCCTTGGAATGAGAATACTCAATATCAGTTAACAACTCCTTCCATTTTGGATAGTTCGGAACAGCATTGTTACCAATGGCTAGGGCAATTCGTTTGGCCAGCAAAGTATCGCCAGAGGATAGCTTAACTTGCCAGCCTGCTGGTTCTTGAGGAATAACTGCTACTACTTGGGCGTTGAAACGGATGCGATCGAGGACTCCAAAATGTTCGGCATAGCGCCGCCAATAATCTAGTGCCTCAGCCTTAGTCCAAAACTTGTGTTGATTGCCATCACCAATCCAGAAGTCGGAAAACATACTAATTGTGGCAGAAGAAGTCAACACCAGATTGTCATAAGTATTCGCAAAAACACCGCCAATAGCCGAAGATTGCTCTAAACAAATAACCTCTGGCACCCCTTGTTCCAGTAATTCTTTGGTACATACCAAACCACCAGGGCCTGCTCCAATGACAATGCAATCCAACACGAAATTCACCTCATTCTATGATTTTGATACTCTCTTTCTATAGCCGAACTACCAGTCGATATTCTTGTGATATTTCATGCACTTCTTACATGTTTCAATGCACGAAAAATCTGTAGATATATGGATTAAAAGTGTTGTCTGTATTTCCAAATAATGAGAAAAATCAAAGTACAATTGTTTGATTTTTGTATCATAATAGACAAGGAGTACATATTGCAACATAGTATAGACGACTTTTTTCATGCTGATAATGCAGTCAGATACAGAATGCGTAGTAATTTTTTATACCAATCTTGAAAAACACCATGTAGTATCCCAAGTCTTCATTTCATCCTGATATCTTGCCTGCATCACATTGTTTTCTAGGGGACAACACTTTCATATTCTGAAACCTTGAATATTACATTGCTGTTGTTCAGATGATTTCATTATGTAACATTTTAAAATATGCATGAATCTACAAGCAAGCATGGGCTAACAATATTTATCAGCCAGTTGCCAGCTCAGGTCAGATGGCATCAAATTTAGCATTCCAGCAATTTAGAAAAAGGGAGTGATCATGAGTTCCACAAACGCTTTGAGCACATCAGTTTGTATTCTGGGTGCAGGTCCTGCCGGAATTGTGCTGGGCAATATTTTGTTGCAAAATGGCATTGATTGTATAATTGCAGACCGATACGATCGCCAAGAAATATATGCCAGAGGCAGAGCTGGGACTTTAGAAAGCACCACTGTTAAGCTACTGGAAACTCATCATCTAGCGGATACGATTTTTCAGAATGGGTGTTCAAATGGTCAGTGCGAATTTCGCTATCCAGATTACAATATTATTTTTGAATATGGGAAATTAAGTGGTGGAGATGTTCACTATATCTATCCACAAAGCAATCTTAATGACGATTTAATGCAAAAGTATCTAAATGCCGGTGGCAAGTTACTATTTCATCATGAGGGCACAAAAATCAGTCAAAATATTGATGGTATTGCTGTAGAGTTGTACGACAAAGATAATGACAAAAGTATTACAGTCTATGCTGATTTTGCGGCAGGTTGTGATGGACAGCATGGCATTGCTCATCAATCTATTCCAGAAAATACGCTAGATAGTTACCACAAACATTACCAATATCAGTGGCTGTCTGTTTTAGCTGATGCTCCTCCCTCCGCTCAACACATTATCTATTCTTTGCATCCGGATGGTTTTGCCAGTCATATTCTGCGCAACGAAAAGATGACTCGCTACTACTTACAAATCCCACTGGGTGATGGTGTTAAAGATTGGTCAGATCAGCGAATTTGGCAGAATTTACAAGTAAGATTAGCCCAAAAAAACTGGATGCTCACTGAAGGGAAGATTTTGGAAAAGCGAGTAATGTCTTTGCGCAGTTATGTCATGGAACAACTGCGGTATGGACGGCTATTTTTGGTGGGTGATGCAGCTCATCTGATTCCGCCCATGGGTGGCAAGGGGCTCAATCTAGCCGTCCAAGATGCCGCTGTGTTGGCCGAACTATTAATCAATTACTATCGAGGAAGACAGGCTGTTGCCGATCTCGATCGCTACTCCGAAATTCGTCTGCCGTACATTTGGCGCGCGCAGGAATTCGCTAATTCTATGTTGAATATGCTTCATGCGCCTACCGGGATCGATCGAGAGGAGAACAGATTTCAACAGAAGTTAAGTCAATCGAAACTAGCCCAATTAACAACTTCAGCTACATTTGCTCAAAATTTTGCCAGAAACTTCGTGGGTATTACCTGAATCTAGATATCAATCAAATTGCTAGAAATATACAGGGGAGTTGCTATTGATCGATCGCTGATTCTGATTTTTCATCAGGTATGGATTGCTTTTTGTCATGAATTGCTTGGGCAAAACCCAAAACCACCAAAATATTCCCGATCGATAGCACCGACTCGGCACTACCGTGCAACCAATCAACATTGGCCAAACTGGTTTTAAGCACCAACTCCGCATATAAACCTGCCGGAATCGTCACGGCTACAAACACCAGCGTCGTATAAAAACCGATCAGCGATAGCTTGGGGGTTTGCCCGGACTTAGTTAAAAACCATAAAAAAGCCAAATAGGGAAACAACGAAATGCCAAACAACGATTCCTTATTCATGGGCTTGCTCCCGACTCTGCCGCCAAATCCACCAAGCTGCTACCCCCATGGTGGCATTCCCCACCAAGGTGGTAAATGCTTGCACCGTTACCAACCACTCCAGACTCACGGCATTATCAAAAAAATGCCAAGTACAAGCGCACATAGCACTGCTCAAGGCTGGTAGCATCCCCCAGCATAAAGCTCGCCAGTATGGTCGATCGAACACCGTGCTGTAAGTCCAAATCAGACTAATGGCTGTAATCCATTCCACAACGCTAGAAACATGAATGATCCAGGTCGGGATCGAGAGACTGTGCATAAAATTCTACTAAGATAAGGCAAGGAATTTCCTGTTCACCGAAAAACAATGAGCGATCTGCAAGCAGTTTTGTGCGGCTATTATGGCGAAGGCAATGGCGGCGACGAAGCGCTGCTAGTTTCCATGTTAGAGATGTTACCGACCAATGTAAAACCTTTGGTCCTCTCTGCTAACCCTCAACGGACGATGGCTAGTTATGGTGTGCAGGCGGTCGATCGCAAGAGCCTGCAAGTTTTAGCGGCACTGCGCAGTTCCCAAGCCCTAATTCTGGGCGGTGGTAGCCTAATTCAGGATGCCACGAGCATCCGTAACTCTATTTATTACGGCGGCATCATGGGTCTAGCCCAACAACTAGGACTCCAAACCATTGCGATCGGACAGGGTATTGGCCCCTTAAATCAGCCTATCACCCGCTGGATTGCCAAACGGGCTTTTGGAAGCTGTGCCGCCCTCACGGTGCGTGATGCGGCTTCGGCTTTTATTCTGCAAGATTGGTCAATCTCCTGCATGATGGCTCCCGATCCGGTTTGGAATCTGGCCGCCACCCAGGTACCGGAACTAGTCGATCTGCCCACGCCGCGAATTGCCATTACCCTGCGTAGCCATCCCCAACTGACCCCTGCTCGCTTCAGTCTTCTCACTCAAGCGCTGGTGGATGTTCAAAAAGCAACCAACAGCTTTGTTTTAATCGTCCCCTTTCAGCCCAGTACCGACCTGGCTATGAGCCAAGAATTGCAAGCACAATTACCTGGTGTCAGCCAAATTGTTACCATGGATGATCCGAAAAAGCTGAAGGGAGTTTTTCAAGGAGTACAGCTAGCGATCGGAATGCGTTTTCACAGTTTGATAATGGCTGCCGCTGAAGGCTGTCGGTGTTTTGCCCTCAGCTATGACCCCAAAGTCACCCAGCTAATGTCTGACCTAGATATGCCCGGTTGGGAACTCGTTCATATTCCGATCGCCAAAGAACAGATCATCGAAGCCTGGTTACACCAGTTCACTCATGGCAAACCTCTGACAGAGAAGCAATTACAAGATCTAAAAACCAGAACCAGCATCCACCAAAAATTGTTGGCAGCAGCTTTGCAAAACTAATCGCTTCACCCACCGTTTGGTTTATGATGTAGGTTCACTGCTGTCTGCATACGATCGTTGCAAGCGGAGCTATCGGAATAAATCTAGCCATCTCTTTAACAGCTATGACTGATCCATCTCAATCGTTTCCAGCACAACCCCACTCTGATGAGATCGAAACTGTCTACGTCACAGTAGCAACGCAAGGAGAATCTACGGACTGGTTGACAGTGGTTAGAAACCTGCGCCAGGGCAACCGTAAGTTGTTAGAGCAGGTGGAAGTATTAGAGATGACGATTGCTGCTCTTAAAAGTGAGTCGCAGTCTCATCAAGAGCGCAGTCAAATGCAGGGCATCAAGATCATTCAACAAGATGATGATCTAAAGCTTGCCCAAGAACAGGCTACTAATCTTTTTGAGCAATTAGAAAACTCTCATCGCATTGGTCAGCGTCAACAGATTATGGTGGAAACTTTGTCCCAAAAGCTGGAGATTGCTCAATCGATCGCCAGCGAAATGGAAGCAGAAAATCAGCAATTAAAGCAACAACAACAAGAATCTGCCCAAAAATTGAGCAAGGCCGAGGCAGTAGCCCAAGAACTCTACCGCCGACTGAAACAGCTCCAAGGTCTGCCCATTGCTGAATCAATAGCCGAACCAATAAAACCAATAAATGGTGATCAGGCGATCGATGCCGCTACACCAGCTCCTACCTCGTCCTCACCATCTAATAATTCTGATGATCACCAAGAAGTAAATAATTCTCTTTCTGGACCATTAAAGTTTGAGGTAGACTTTGTACCACCTGGCTGGCCAGTACCTGCCGTCCAAGCTGCTGCCGAATTAAAGACTACTCCGCCTACTTCGATCGATCTACCCAAATTCCAAAAAAAGCAGGCTCAAAACTAGCGCGTTTTACTCTGCCTAACTTTTTCGGCTAAAATGCGAAGGTCGTTCTACGACTAGCCCTTAAGATCGCAGCTTTAAGAGAGGACTTCACATGGCTTTCGAGCAACCAGCATTACCTTACGACGTCAAAGCTTTGGAACCGCACATGACGGCTCAAACTTTTGAATTTCACTATGGCAAACACCATGCTGCCTACGTCACTAACCTCAATAATCTAACCAAAGATACGCCCCTGGCCGATAAGTCTTTAGAAGAAATCATTAAAGCCACCTTTGGCGATCCAAGCAAAGCGGGTATTTTTAATAATGCTGCTCAGGTTTGGAATCATACTTTCTTCTGGAACTCGATGAAGCCCAATGGCGGCGGTACTCCTACTGGTGACTTGGCCGCTCAAATCAACACCACTTTTGGCAGCTTAGACAAGTTCAAAGAAGAATTTAAAGCCGCTGCTACTACTCAGTTTGGTAGTGGCTGGGCGTGGCTAGTTAAAGATGGCAATACTCTCAAAATTACCAAAACTGGGAATGCCGAGAATCCGATCGCACACGGCCAAACACCCCTCTTGACTCTAGATGTGTGGGAACATGCCTACTACATCGATTTTCAAAATCGCCGTCCTGATTTCATCAGTACTTATCTAGAAAACTTGGTGAACTGGGACTTTGCCGCAGCTAATTTAGCTGCTGGTTAGTTCTACAATCAGCCTAATTTTGATTATCCCTAGCCAGACGGCTGGGGATAGTTTTTCTGGTATCAGTAAACTAGCACCAGGGAGTTGTATCTACCAAGCTAGAATCTATTTAATAGCCCTTCGCTCTGCCGTCACCTATGACATCCCCCAAAAAAACCATTCTCGGTCAGCTGACTCAAGCATTGCAAAGCACTAAGGCGAATTTATCACCCGTCGCTCTGAAGCCCAATGCCCGAGTAGCAGAGCTGTTGGTGCAAGATGCAGATGCTCCCCAGCCCGAAAAATATGCGCTGCTGGGCGAGAAATATATCTTGGGACGGAGCAGTAAAACCTGCGATATTGTGGTACACAATCAGGTCGTGAGTACTACTCATCTATCAATTAGCAAAGATATCAAACATCCGGGCACCTTCATCATGAAAGACGAAGGCTCCACTAATGGTATTTATCGCGGCAAAAAAAGGATCGATCGGCTGACCCTACGCCATGGTGATACCTTTACCCTCGGTCCCCCAGAATTAGAAGCAGCGGTCACGATTAGCTTTAGCAATCCGCCACCTGGTTATTTGCAAGTATTACGCTATGGCTTATACGGATTGAGCGGCCTGACTGGCTTAGTTACCCTCGGCATTCTACTAGAAGCCAGCCGTGCCCCCAGCGTCATCCCTTTGCCCGATAGCAGTGGACCAGTAGTTATCTACTCTGATGAGTTAGAAAAACCCCTCCGCGCTGCTCGCACCGAGATCCATACTGACCTAAAAAGGTTAGAAGATTTTTCGCCATATTTACCGAAAGCACTGGTGGCCTCTGAAGACAGCCGTTTTTACTGGCATTTTGGCCTCGATCCCTTGGGGGTGGCGCGGGCAGTGGTCGTCAGAGAACAAAGTGGGAAGTTTACTCAAGGTGCCAGTACGGTTACTCAGCAAGTTGCCCGCAGCTTATTCCGGGAATATGCCGGGATCAAAAGAGATGATCAAGGTCGAGAGATCAACCCGATGGGACGAAAGCTCAAAGAAGCTGTAATGGCGCTAAAGCTGGAAGCTTTTTACAACAAAGACCAAATTTTGTTGGCTTATCTAAACCGGGTTTATTTAGGTTCCGATTTGATTAATGCTCAAGGCTTTGATGATGCCGCTCGCCATTATTTTGGTAAATCAGCCAAGGATGTCAATCTTTCCGAATCAGCCATGTTGGTAGCGATGTTGCCTGCCCCAGCTCGGTTTAATCCTTGTGCAAGTATGGAGAAGGCGATCGAACAACGCAATATAGTACTGAAAAGGATGCAGGAAACTAATGCGGCTAGCCCGGAAGAAGTCAAGAATGCTAGAAGATCGCGGTTAGAAGTTCGATCGGAAGCTTGTACACCAGTTAAAGATACTAAAGCACCCTATTTATATGGTTATGTCTTTCAAGAATTACAACAAATCTTAGGCGAAGATTTCGCTAAAGAAGGCAACTTTATTATCGAGACCGGGGTGAATTTGCGAATGCAAGAAAAAGCCGAAGCGGCCATGCGATCGCACATTGCCAGTGCTGGTAATACCTATGGTTTTTCGCAAGGCAGCCTCGTCACGATGGATAGTCGCACTGGCATCGTCAAAGCAATGGTTGGTGGACTAGATTACCAAAAAAGCCAATTTAATCGCGCCACAGCAGCGCAACGCCAACCCGGTTCTACCTTTAAATTATTTGCCTATGCTTCGGCACTAGAACAGGGTATTTCGCCCAATAAGGTTTATTCTTGCAATGCCCTGCAGTGGGAGAGGACTTTTCCGGGCTGCAATCATGGCGCAGTCGGCAGTGCCAATATGTATCAAGGATTTGCCCTCTCCGAGAACGTCACTGCCTTACGGGTGGGTCAGGAGGCTGGATTGCCTAAGATAATTGAGCTTGCCCAACGCCTGGGGGTGAAATCTAAGCTAGAAGAAGTGCCTGCTTTGATTTTGGGACAAAGTGTGGTGAATGTTTTAGAAATTACTGGTTCTTATGGGGCGGTGGCTAATGGTGGTTTTTGGAATCGCCCCAAAGTAATTAAACGAATTTATGACAGCGGAGTCTGTAAGGATCGGACTAAACCCAGTACTTGCCGGGTAATCTATGCCTATGATACCGATCGACAGCGCAATAAAAAGGTGTTAGGACCAAAGGTGACGGGGGTATTACAGGACTTGATGCGCGGGGTGGTGACTAATGGTAGTGGGAAGGCGGCGGCGATCGGACGGGGCGAAGCGGGGAAAACAGGGACAACCGATCGGAATGTGGATTTGTGGTTTATTGGGTTTGTACCGGAGGAGAAGCTGGTGACAGGAATTTGGTTGGGAAATGATAATAATTCACCAACGCGGGGCAGCAGTGCTCAGTCAGCACAACTATGGGGGAAGTATATGGGTTCGGTTCTGAAGTAATCACGATGACAAACACGTTGGTATTGGTGAAAATGCCTATAATACTTTCATAAAATATGCTCGAAATTCCCATTATGTAGAATTGGTAATGTGATGGATAGATTAACAATCCCAGATATCTTGACCTTAGAAGAAACTTCAAGTTACTTGCGATTGCCTGTGGAAACAGTCATAAATCAAGCCTCCCAAGGCAACATTCCCGGTCAAAAGATCGAAAATGATTGGAGATTTTTGAAAGTAGCGATCGATGATTGGTTGCGGTCTAAAAACAGTAAGCATATTTTACTGAGTCAAGCAGGTGCCTTGGCGGACGATGTTTCGATTGTCCAATTGAGAGAAATGGTTTATCAAGCCAGAGAACGCTCAGAAATTGAAGATTGAGGTATTTAATCTGTGTATTTGCTCGATACTGATACCTTGACACATCTCTATTCTGGCAACTCTAATGTTACCAATCGCTTAAAATCTGTCACCGATGTAGAAGTTGGAATTACTATTGTTACCAAGGTGGAGATTCTTCGTGGGCGGATCGATTATTTGTTGAAAGCCGATAATGGGTCAAATCTCCTGAAGGCACAAGAATTATTTTTCAGGACAGAAAGATTACTAGGTGAGCTATTGATAGTTCCCATGAATCAAGTGGCAGTTACTGAATTCGATCGATTACGAGTTGTGTCTAAATTCAATAAAATTGGACGAGCTGATTTATTAATTTCCAGTATTACTCTGGCTCATCGAGCAACGCTCGTCACTAGAAATTTACGTCACTTTAAACAAATTCCAGGTTTGAGACTAGAAAATTGGGTTGATTGATTTTGATTAAGCCCACTTTTGCCCTAAACAATCAGCAATCTTCGCCGCCGCCCCTGCCCGACCCATCCGCAGCAAACCATTATCTCTGATTCGCTGCAACCTGCCAATATCCACCATCACTTCTTGCACCAGCTCTCCCAACAATTCAGGATCATCTACCAAAAGCACCGATTCTCCCAATAACCTCGTCTGACGTTCCGCAAACAACCGGGTAAACTGCGGTCCCGCACCCGGCATAATCATCGCCGGTTTACCTAAACCTACAAACTGCTCCGTCGCCGTCCCGGCCATCGCGATCGCCACTTGCCCATAGGCCAAGCAATCGTTGTAGCGACCAGTCCACAAATGTAGTGTGCAATTTTGCTTCACCCAGCCATCAGCCAGCCTTTGCCATTGATATTGATGTAACAAC
>JAGVCD010000205.1 GCA_020059425.1 Chamaesiphon sp.
GTGATCGATCGGTGTCGCAGACTAGAACAAGCCGGTTGGGACTGCATTTACCGCGAAGACATCAGTAACCCTGGTCAGCTCTCACCCCTAGAACGGGGCTTAGCCGATCGAGTAGCGGCTGAAGCCAGTTCCCGGATGTGGCACATGCGTTTAGTAGAAGGATTTGTCGCGGTGACCGGGTCTTATGTGAGCGCTGTACCCAGCCCCGAAAGATTCGCTGAAACTAGTCTCATTTTGTGGGATGTGATTCACAAAATTAAAGGCGACCACGCCAATCACCACCGACCAGATCTGGGCGATCGCCGTGCCACCATGACGATCGGTGCACCAATTTCCATCTCAGCTGAATGGCCAGCCTACAGTAGTAGTCGAGCTGGCGCAAAAAAAACTTTGGTGCAGTTAACGGAGCAGCTTCAAGATGCGTTGCAAGCCACTATTAAAAACCATTAGTTTTGAAGGTTTATCTAAGTTTTCAGCCGGACATCAACTGCTTTGCCACTAATTTTCAAAACACCCAAGCGTTGCGTTGTCGTATACTCCATCCGCTCCGTTTCCCCTTGGCAAACCCAAGCTGCCCAAAAATAAGGGCGGGCAAAGGGATACTCGCTGCCATCATCACAATTGGCCTCTTGGAGTTCTACCAGTGCCCGCCGACCAGCAGCAGTTTCTTTTAATTCCTCGCGAGCACGAGTACAGAGATACACTTGTGCCTCAATCAAAGCAGCTCCTTTACCCATTTTGTGATTCTGAAGATTATCAAAAAATCTTTCGATCAGTACCACCGATACTAATATCGGTACTGACCAAAGATTGGCGATCGTAGTTTTCGCTCCTGCAACGCCAAAAGCCCGACGTATTTGATGGATACCTTCCCCTGACTGGATTGTGCCAGGGGCAGTGCCACAGACTGTTAGGATCGTAAGATTATTACTTTGCAGATCGAGAGCGGCAATTTCGCTCGCTAATAGTAGGTTATCTTTGTCTACATTCGAGCCACTCAGAGCCAGACCGGCTCTATTCATCGGATCTGGTGTGTTGTTGGTGGGTTCTAGAGAAAAACCATAGGTGAGGATACTAAGAATATGGGGGCAAGTACTGGTGATGGAGTTCTTAGTAGCATCTTGTTCATAACGCTCTTTGCCGTTCAGTCGATAGGCGATCGATCTACCCAACAAACCATAGTTTTGTAAGGGCGGAAAGGTCAGATTGCTGATATCTGATTTGGCCAAATGTTCGGTAGCGATCGATAACACTGGTGGCGACTGAGCCGAGTTATCATCAAAATCTGGATCAGCCACTACCAAGGATGCACTGGCTGATTTGCCGTTAGAACTACGTAGTAAATCGCGACTAGTCGTTAGATAAGTCACAATAAATTCATCTAGCAACAAGTTAAAGGGCAGATGGGAGAGAGTACCGTCAGGTGCCAGCACTAAGTGAAAGCTTTGCAAATAATTAGTTAAGGGGAAAATTAGCTTTTTGGATAACCGACCAGCAGCAGCTTCAGAAGAAATATCCTGGGTATTGTGGAGATTAATAGACTGACGATAAGTCGCAACTAGTTCATCAATATCTTTAACCGGTGCCAGAGGCAGCATTTTTATATCATGGGACTGGTTTTGGGGCAGCAGCAAAGCAATGTAATGCTCATTACCCCAAGATTGATGCTCGAAGTCGTAGGGATGAAATTTCAGAAATTCGATCAGGGTGCTATCAGCAGGAAGAGCTAAGGTGATCGACTGATGATCAATCAGCGATGCTTCCGGTATCATCATTTCTAAGGCATCTTGGTCAATCTGAACTTCGATCTCCCGCACCCGTTTCAGAATATTGGCTCTAGCCGGATCGTTATCGTCTAGCTCGTTACCTTGAGCAATTAGGTGTCGAATCTGTTGAAATTTAGGTTGGAGATGAGCATAGTGATCACTATGCAAGAGAGCATTTCGAGTAGCTATGGTGGTAGTGCCCAGCATCTTCGCGCGACAAACGGCAGCAAAAGCTGACTCGCGAGCGGTTGACTCATCAGGGAGATAAGTGAAAACTAGGGAAAGAATAATGTCTAGAGTGAATTTAATGTTTTGCAGATAGAGCTGATGTTCTTGTTCACCCACAAAGACCACTTGATGGCGCAGGAAGTTGTATTGGCACATCAAAGATGATTGGTAATGCTTAAGGGCTTCCTCGTAGCATCCTTTGGCATAATGCAATTCAGCCAAATTATTGAAACTGTTCGACACCAACGGATGCTCATTGCCCAGCTGCTGTTCGTAGATCGTGAGAGCGTGCAAATAATGTTGCTCAGCTTCGGTATACCAACCTTGCGATTTACATAGCATTGCCAGACCATTCAAAATGTTTGCCACGGCTGGATGCTCAGTACCCAGCTGTCGTTCACATATTGCTAAAGCTCGCAGGTAATGTTGCTCAGATTCGGCATAACGCTCCTGAGCTTCACACAATTTAGCTAAATGATGTAATGTATCGGCGGTATGATGGCCTAAGCTATTTTCTTTTGCCACCACATTTTCAACGACACCGCTGGGAGGAGGAGTGGCTGAAATGTTTTTGATGACGTTTTCGATGGCA